>JAHCBB010000011.1 GCA_019634635.1 Verrucomicrobiia bacterium | reverse complement strand
TATCCGTGGGGCCTGGGCGCCGGGATCGCCGACCGGTCAGCCTTCCTCATGGGCTGTGCGGGGGACCCCGGCATCTACCGTGGATCCTTCGCCCATTCCCAGTCGCACCGGTTCGAGGCGGATGGGATCGAGTTCGCAACCATCATGGGAACTGCCGGTATGAACATTCCCTACTTCTCCAATCCGGAGGTCCTGTATCGAGGACAACCCACCGGGGTGGAGGGCGCCGCGGACAACGCGGCCACGCTTCGGGAACTCGGGCCCCGGGTCGCAGACTACCAGCGGTGCACCAACCGCATTCAGTTTGAACTCGCCGCGACCACGGTCAGCGAGGCGGAAGGCGTGGTTCGTCTCCGGATTGTGCGAACCGGCCCCTTGAACACCGCGTCCCAGTTCCGGGTGTCGCCCGTCAACGGCACCGCCCGGTTCGGCACGGATTTCGAATTCGCGGCACAGGTCCTGCGAATCGAACCCGGCGAAAGTGAACGAATCGTTGAGGTGCTCCTTCGCAACGACACCGGGGCCCAGGGGACGCGCTCCTTCCAGCTGCGTCTGGGAAATCCCTCCGTGGGCACGGGGGTGGGCATGAACGGCTTGGTGGACATCCGGCTCGAGGACGATGACCTGCCCTTTGCGATCGCAAGGACCGAGGGCTTTGTCACGGAGGGCGGCCAGGGCACCACGGTCCGCATCGCCCGTACCCGGGACATCGAAACGGAGGCTTCCGTGACGCTCGATTTCGTCCCGGGCGGAACCCAGGGCCCGCTGTTGGCGGCGGCCACCCCGGAGGCGGTCCCGGCGCCGCTTCCCCTGACGGTTCGGTTCCAACCGGGTCAGACCGAAGCCTCCATCCTGCTTCGCGTCACCGAGGACGCGCAGGCCGTGCCCGACGTCGCAGTCCGGATCGGGCTCCAGGGTCCCTGGCCCGAGGGCACGCCCGAAACCGCCCTGACACTGTGGCTTCGGGACAACGACGGGCGCTTCGGTGTCGTGGGCAGCACTCCCGCCCGGCGGACAGCGGGGGCCATTGAGGGCCCGGTGCTGGCGCTCCCGGATGGCAGCTTTCTTGCCGGCCGACGCACGATCCGGGGAGGTGCCGTCCGCCTCGAACGTTTTCGGACCGACGGCACCACGGATCCGCAATGGCCGGTGCTTCTGTTCAAGGAGTCGGCGGACGCGGACGCCGGCCTCCAGTTCGGACGCCTGAACCAGATGGTCCGTCAGCCGGACGGAAAGATCCTGGTCGCCGGCTTTTTCGCCGCGGTGAACGCTACCCCGCGCAGCGGCCTGGTCCGCCTGCTCCCCGGGGGTGGCATTGACCCGGAGTTTCAGACGGGGCGGGGATTCAGCGGTCCGGTGAAGGGCGTATGCGTGCAGCCGGATGGCGGGATCGTGGCCGTGGGCGCCTTTCGCGAATTCAACGGCGTGACGCAGAACGTGGCGGCGCGCCTGACGCCGGACGGCTCCCTCGACGACTCTTTTCAGCCCAGGTTCACCGGCATCTTTACGGGCTATGAGCTCACCGCGGTGGCCATGCAGGGCGACCAAATCCTGGTGAGCGGGCAATTCACCCGAGTGGATGAGCAGAACAGCCCGGGAGTGGCCCGACTGCATCCCGACGGCACGGCCGACGCGACCTTCCGTTCCACCTTTGACGGGGTTGCCGTGGGCTTCCGGGTGCTGCCTGGCGGCGACCTGTACGCGTTCGGCCCCTTCCTCACTCCGGCACGCTGGGCTGTTCCGCTGCGCCCCAACGGCACCTTCGACTCCCGTCGACGGTTCCGCGGGCTGACGAGTCCGGTGCAGGACATCCTCCCCGTTGCTGGAGGGGAATCCTACCTCTGCGGACGCTTCCCGGGGCTGTCCGCGACGCCGCCCCTCTTCGCCCGGTTTGCCGCGGACGGCACCCCGCTGGCGGATTTTGGCCCGCGGCTCGATCCCGCGGGCTCCGTGACCGCCATTCTGGCGGATCCGTCGGGCGGGCTGACCCTGGTGGGCAGCATGACCGAGGCAGGAGGTGTCGAGGCGGCAAGCATCATCCGGCTCGCGTCGGGAGCCTGGTCCACCGAACTGAGGCAACCCCAACACGATGCCGGCGGCCTGAGGATGGAGGCCCAGACAATCCCCGGCCTCATCCACCGACTGGAGCGATCCAGCGACTGGGACTCCTGGGAGTTGGTGGAGTCCCGGGATGCCACCGCCCACGCGACCTGGTTTCACGACCCGGAGCCGGCGCCGGCATCCTTCTACCGGCTGAGCATCGGGACGGAACACTCCACGGCTCCGTGAAGCCGCCAATGAATCCGTTGAACGCGCTCGCCGTGTCGGGGGGCGGCATGACCGCCGCACCGTCCGCGTCGTGGACCGGTCCCGGGGAACCCTGCAGGCGGCACCGCCTGCAGTTCCCCGGGGCTCGGCTTCCGGGGGTTGCGCCTTCAATCCGCGGGGCGCTAGCTTCCGGATCCATCTCCCGGCGAAGCGTCAAAACCAAACTCCTATCAGTAATACCGGCTTGAAAATGCCGTCCAGATTCAGGTCGACGACAAGATCGGCCTGACTTTCCCGCGCGTTCTGCGCTCTTTGCTCCGGCAGGACCCCGACGTCATTCTCATCGGAGAGATACGCGACACCGAGACCGCGAGGATTGCCGTACAGGCGGCGCTGACGGGGCACCTTGTGCTTGCGACGCTGCACACCAATTCGGCTCTCGCCGCCGTCCCTCGTCTCATCGACATGGGGGTCGAGCCCTATCTGCTCGCAGCGGTGCTGCGCGGCATCCTCGCACAAAGGCTGGCACGCCGCCTCTGCGACGCGTGCGACGGCGATGATGACGGATGCGAAGCGTGTCACGGCAGCGGCTACGTCGGACGCGTGGCGGTGGGGGAACTCGCGCTTTGCGACGCGGAAACAGCCAGCGCCCTCAGCGTCGGACACATACTTCCCGAGCACCTGCGCGCGCGGCTGGCCGCCCGCGGCTATCGCCCCCTTGCGGAGGATGCGGGGGCGAGGGTCGCAGCGGGTGAGATCGCTCCCCAGGACGCGCGGGCGCTGCTTCATGACTAGCCCCGGTCCCGCAACCTTCTCCCGGCGAAGCGTCAAAACCAAACTCCTATCAGTACCACCCGCGTGCTCGGCGACGCGGAGCGACAGTTCCACCTCACCCTCGAAGACGTGTCGCTGGCCCTGCACGAGGCGCACCACGACCAACCGGTGCTCGACATCAACCAGTTTGATTCCCTGACTCTGCGCGAAGTGCGCCTGGCGAACAGCGGCGCGCGGCCAGCCCTGACCGCCGCGCGCGGCCTCCGGATTCGGGTCGAAGGCCTGACGGCCGTGCCGGAGAACCGCCGGCCGCACCAGTTTGAATAAAGTGACAGGTTCAACATTGACTGATTGAAGTGAGGCGAGTAGGAAATCACCCATGCGCATGGCACGGATGAAGGTGAAGGCGGAGGAGGGACGGGTGGGGGTGTACCACTGCATCTCCCGCGTCGTTGGCGGTCAGCGACTGCTCGACGATCTGTGCAAGGAGAAGCTCGCCGAGATCCTCCTCAAACTCGCCCGGTTCTGCGGGATCGAGATCATCACCTACTGCATGATGGGCAACCACTTCCACCTGCTCCCTGCGCGTCCCGGCAGCGCGGATATGCCGAACTGCTCCAACGCCTGAGAGGGGCCCTTGACGGCAAGAGAGGATCCGACCGTCCGGCCCGGGAGGGATTGGAGAAGCGTGGGGCAGTGGATCCGGATCTTCGCCAGTCGCTGTTGAATTAATGGGCATGCGTCCGCGTTCATGAAGGAGTTCAAACAGCGCTTCCAGCCGCTGGTACAATCGCCACTGGCCGCTTTGGCACGCCGGGCCGAACGTCAAGAGCGTCCTGACGATACAACCCCAAGCACGGGTCCGCATGTTGGCCTCGTACATAGACCTGAATCCGGTGCGGCGGGATCGTGCAGGATCCCAAGGACTACCGGTTCTGCGGCCATGCCGCGGCGCTGACGGGCAACCGGGTGATGCGCAAGGGGTTGATGAGCTGCCTGGAGCCAGGGGCCTGGGGGGAGGCGGCGGCGGAATACCGGCAGAGTCTGTTCGTGACGGCGGGGAGCCCGGGGCGGAGTGACAAGGTGGCGCTGGATCGGGAGACGATCCTGGAGGAGTTGCGACGCGGCGGGACGTTGAGTGTGGCTCAGGTATTGCGACTGCGCGTCCGGCACCTGACCGACGGGGTGGTGCTGGGATCCAAGGCGTTTGTGAACGAGGTGTTCGTCCAGCATCGGGAACGGTTTGGCGCCAACCGCAAGGACGGGGCGCGACGGATCCGGGGTGTCCCTCTACCCGGGATCAGCGTGCTGAGGGATCTGCAGGTGCGAACGGTCGGGTAGGGGAGCGGCTCCCATGGTTATCACTCCCTAAAGCGGCGGACGAATTCGTCGTCCGGCCTTCAGAACCGCCTTAGCCCGGAAGTTTCACCGGGTTTCTGCTGCGGCTTGCTGCAAGCCCGTCTGGCCGTGCTGGCCTCGAATTCCTCACCGGAAGGTCTGTTCTCATACAGCCCGGCTCGGAACCGCTTTGGCCGCCTTGCCAGGCGGGCTTTCGCGGTGCCTCGCGACGAAACCCGGTGAGAAATCCGGGCTGGAGCCTGCGCACTCCGGCTACGAATTATGGCCCACCGGGGCCGATCTCGTGAGGTGCGGCTACCCACCGATTCACGGACCCGCCCAGGAATTCTTCCACGGGAATTCCGTCCCCGCCCACCAGCAGTGTTCGATGAGGCCGGAAGGCCTGCGCAAATGCCTCCATACCCGGCAATGACTCGCGGTGGTTGCCCGACTTCACCTCGATGGCCGTCACCCGCCGCCCGGACTTGACCACGAAATCCACCTCTCGATTCCGCTCACGCCAATAATACAGTTCGCAGTCTCCCGTAGCGGCCGCGTTGGCCAGATGCGCGCCCACCGCCGATTCCAGCAGACGACCCCAAAACGCCCGGTCGGCCCGCGCCTCCGCCGGTGTCAGACCACAGCCTGCCGTCATCAGCGCAGTGTTGAGCACCTGGAGTTTCGGACTCGATCCCCGACTGCGCACCACCTGTCCGGCATACTTCTCGACCCCGGTCAGCATGCCAGCGGCCGCCAGCAATTCCAGATAATGGGCCAGTGTGACGGTGTTTCCCGCATCCTGGAGCTGTCCCAGCATCTTCGTGTATGACAAGACCTGGCCCGAATAACGACAGCCCAGTTCGAACAGGCGTCGAAGCAACGCCGGCTTGTCCACCCGGGTCAGCAGCAGGACGTCCCGGGCGATGGTGGTCTCCACCAACGCATCCAAGACGTAGCGGGACCAGCGCGGCGGGTCGGTGATCAGGGGCGCGGCTCCCGGATAGCCACCGAAGTAGAGAAAGTCTTCGAAGGAGAAGCCGAATGCCGCCGACATTTCGACGAGTGACCAATGCGGCAGGTGAAGCATCTCGAAGCGGCCTGCGAGGCTCTCCGTGAGACCGCGCTCGATGAGCAGCGGAGCCGAGCCGAGCAGCACCACTCGAAGCGGCCGACGGTGGCGCGTGTCCTCGTCCCACAACCGCTTGACCGCCTCCGCCCAACCGGAGGCCTTCTGGACTTCGTCGAGCACCAGAATCCCCCCCGTTCTGTTCAGAGCCAGCCGCGCCGCGTCCCACTGCTGGGCGATCCACTGCGGCCCGCGAAGCGTCGGCTCATCCGCAGTGGCAAACACCACCGGCACTCCCGTCTCATTCACCACCTGGTGCACCAAGGTGGTCTTCCCCACCTGCCGCGGCCCCGCCACCACTTGAATGAACCGCCGGACTTCTCCCAACCGCGTGGCCAACACGCCGGCCTGCGGTCGCCTGAACTCGGTTTTCTTTTTGCTCACCTTCCTGAGTATTTTTACTCAACGCCCTGAGCAAAGCAAGTTTCCGTCAACCAGGGGGAGCGAAGCTGGGGCTCCGGCTGTCGTGTGGCGCCATGGCCGCTGCGCCGGCACGACCCCTTTGAAAATGAGGGGATTTCCCGGCGAAGCGTCAAAACCAGATTCCTGACGAGGAGTTCGACACCGATCAGACCTCGCGATTGAAGCCTCGTGAGGGCCTGGTCGCTGTGGACTCGCGATGGCGTGCGATCCGGGTTGGCGCGCGTGGGTTGTCCCCGATTGCATTCCGGGAGCGACGCAGGATCGGCAGCCCCTCCTCCCGTGGAATCGCCCCGGCCATTGCTCGGGACGCGGTCGTGCACCCGTCACCGACACCCGGATGCCCGGGGGTCAGTGTAAACCGGGTCCTTGCGGGCTGGTCCCTTGGCGGCCCTACCGTCGTTGCCCTCGAACGTCGTTTGACAGCGACTCAGGGCATGGCGGGGGTGACCACCAGGTAGAACCCGGCCGGGGCGGCGGTGTCGAAGCGCACGTCCACCGTTGTGTTGGCCGCGGCTGCCGGAACGTCGCGGAGGCGCTCCCAGGCGCCTTCAAGGAGGCTCGGCCGGGCGAGCACGGTGTAGCTTTGGCCTGCAGCTGCGGTGAATCGGAATCCCGGTTCGGGCCCGGGAATCATCTCGACCACGGGCGCAGTGGCGCCCGGCGTGACCGTCACCTGCACATCATCCGACGCGCTTGCGGCACCGTCGTGTACCGTGAGACGCAGCGTGTAGACGCCCGGCGTGGCGAACTGTGCCCGGGTTTCCGGGAGGGCGGGATCTGACCAGCTCACGTCGCCGGGACCCGAAACGCGGCTCCAAGAAAAGGTGGGAACCCCCGGAGGCACTGGAAGGCCGTCGTCGGTGAAGCTGCCCTTGAGGGTCACCCCGTCTCCGACGGTTGCGGTGATGTCGGATCCGGCATTTGCGGTGGGCGGTGTGTTGGGCGGAAGCGCCTTCGCGGTGAGTTCCAGGTCGAAGGCGAGATCCGAGGAATCCGGATTGGCTTGGTGGATCTGCACCGCGACGACGTTCTCCCCGTCGCGCAGCAGCCCGGAGTCCAGCGGGAGGACGAAGAAGGTCGTCTCGTCCTCGCCGCCAACGGCACTGATGGCGAGCGTTGTCCCGGAGATGGTGGTCTCGGGCATGTTGCTCCGGGCGGCCTCGACGCCATTGACGTAGATCACGGCCCCGTCGTCCCGCAGCAGGCGGGCCGTGAACTCCGTGACCGCGGCGGCATCCGCGACCTGGAACCGGGTCCTGAAATACGTGGTGATGTGCTTGCTGCCGGCATTGGGACCGAAGCCGACCGTCGTGGTCATGCCCGGATCGCCATAGCCAAACCGCGCGCGGCCCGTCTTCCAGCCCGAATCGTCGAAGGTGTTCGTTCGCCACGCAACGTTGGGATGGATTCCCAGATCCAGGTACTTCCAGGTCGCCCCGGCGGGCAGCAGGACGACGTCCCCGGTGGTGCGGCGGACGGTGATGGCGACGTCGTCGGAGGCCTCGCGTTCCCCGTCGCTGACTGTGACGCGAAAGAGGTAGCTCCCCTGGCCGGGCAGCCGGATGCCCGGGTCCGGAATGTCGGTCGCGCTGAAGAGGACCCCGACAGGACCGCCGACCTGACGCCATCGGAAACGAAGCCCCAGGCCCGGTTGGCCATCATCGGTGGCCGTCGCCGAAAGCGTCGTCGCGAGCGGAAACACCGTGCCCACCAGGTCCTGATCCAGGCCGGCATAGGGGATGGGTGCCCGGTTCACGGCGTTGTCCATGCCAGGGGACGGCCCCGCGGCCGACGTCCGCCAGGACGCCGGGTCATCGCCGTACAGACCGGGACTGATCCGCTCCAGCGAGGCTCCGGTGCCGGAAGCCCCAGTGGGCCACGGCTCCCGATGGCTGTAGCGCACCCGGTCCACGGTGAGCATGGGAATGATGGCGGTGACCTCCCCAAGGGCATTGGTCTCAAAGTCCGGAGCATCCGGGCGCCGCAGTTCGAGGCGTTCGCCGGTATTGGCGAGGTTTCCGGCGTAGGGGCCGAACACCGGGACGGCATCCGGAACCTGCCACTTCAGACGGAACAACGTTGGATCCCCGGACGTGGCCACCGCGAAACCCCGGGCCGGGAGCACACTGCCGGGCGGAAACACAAATCCCGCACCGGAGAGTTGCCAGGTGTTCTCCGGGTGTTGTGGATGAAAGAGCGGGATCTCCTCGTCGGTGAGATTCAGCAGCTCCACGAACTCCACATCGCCGGGGGCTGGATCGTACTGGATTTCGTTGATGACCACGGGGCCGATTCGCGGGCCTGCGTTCAGTCCGCCGAGTGTCGGTTCGCTCTGGGGTGGGAACTGGAGGTCGCCGACCGAGTTGGTGTGGCGGCCAAAGGTCTCTCCGTTGGCCGACGCGCCGAAGGCGAATCCGTCGCTGTAGCCGGTCAGCGTGCCCGTGGCGTCGGCACTGTAGAGGTACACCGCTTCGCCGTGAGAATTGAACGAGAAGCGGCCGGGGGCGCCGGGTGCGTTGAACTCGCGCTCGGTGAGAACCAGGTAGCCGCCCGGCGGAATGACGCTGGAGGCGGGCAGCCGGTATTTCCCCGGCTCGCGACGGTCATCGGTGAGGTACCAGCCGGAGATGTCCGCGTCCGTGGCCCCTGGATTGTGCAGTTCGACGGCGTCCACATCGGGAGAATCGGTGTGGGCAAGGAGTTCCGTGATCAGGACCGCCGGCACTTCCAGCACCGGGTCATCCGCACCCGGGGATCCGCCGGGTCGTGTGGAGGCCCGCCAGTGGGCGGAATCCGACGGATCCGGGTTGGCCGAGGGATTCCTCGGTACGAGGGAAAAGCCGGTGCCATCGGCGGCCGCCGGCCACGGGGGGCGGTCTCCATAGGTGATGTCGAAGGCCGTGCCGCCGGTGGCGTGCAGCCACGAAAGTCGTTCCCCGGCGTTGCTGAGCCTTCCGGAGTACACACCGCCAATCGGAACGTCCGGATGGGCCCGGGCGAAGGCCTCCGCGTTGCTGACGAGCACCACGAATGCCCCCGGTGCCAGATGGAACCCGCGGGGAAAGGTGAAACGAATCCCGCGGGTGAAGGCCATGCCTCCGAGGTCGCGTTCCTCGGAGCCGACGTTCTTGAGTTCGAGAAACTCCAAGTCGTCGCTTTCGGCCCATGAAGTGGACGGCGGATGGTACATGATTTCAGTGATCAGCACGTCCTGCCAGGTCTGGTGCAGCAGGAAATCGGCCTCGGTCAGTGCGCTCCAGGTGCCGTTGGCTCCTAGGACGCGCGCCTTGAGGGTTGCCGATTCCGCGAGCGCCAGGGGCCCGGCATACCGTCGGGCACCGTCGGATACCGCGCCGCCCGGCGCCCGTGGGTCGGTGCCGTCGGCGGTGTAGTAGAGGGTGCCGTCAGGCGCCGTGATCGTGATCGGCGAACCCGGGTCGAAAGGGCCTCCATGCTGACTGAAGGACGGAGCGGCGACCGCAGGATACCATCCCTTGGCCTGGAACTGGGCGAGGACCCGGGCGGTGCGCTGGGGCAGGTAGCTGCGCTGGATCCGGCTGGCTTCGGAAAGCCATTCCCGGTTCCGGGTGAAGGGCGTCGCCCGCTTGGCATCCCCCCAACGCGCCGATTCCAGCACGACGGCCGAGAAGATCTCGTTTGTGCGCCGCGAGAAACGCGCCTGGCCCGCCGACGGGGTGAGGGCGCCCTCGTTGAAAAAGTGCCGGTGGATGCGGTCCGCGAGCCGCATGCGGAATTCCGGATTCACGGCAAGCCGCTGAAAAAAGTACTGCGGATTGCTCTTGGACACGCTGGAGCTGCCCGACGCAAAGGGGCCGGTGCGGTTTTCGCCGAGGTCCAGCAGCGTGTGCTCGGCGTCATGGACGAAATACTTGAATCCGCCGGAGCGCCCCGTGCGATCGCGGACTCCGTAGAAGTTGTTGGGCGAAGTATTGCCAAGGAAGTTGGAGATCGGGGCGTCCAGATTGCCGCCGTAGAAAATCACCAGCATGTAGTCAATCAGGTTGTCCACATCGAGCAGGTTTCGGTACGCGGGGTTGGGCGTGCCGTCGGGGTTCATCCCCTGGAGCTTGAGATAGACGGCGTCGTTGGTAATTCCGGCCCGGCAGAGGTTGTAGAGCTCATTCCAGGCATCAAGATTGCCGTCGGTCGCATTGATCGTGTACGGACCGGCCTCGACCTTGATGACGTCAAAATCCTCCTTGCGCCCGCCGTAGTAGGTCTCGCCGTAGCTGGCTTCGGGTCGTTCGCAGGTGTTGAAGATGCCCCAATACTGCCCGTTGATGAACAGATGGTAGAAGTCGCCCCGTTCCGCCTGATGGCCCATCTCGAGCTGGGCGTCGCGGTTGAATTGATCCCGAACAAAAACGCCCCGGCTGTCCCCCTGAAAGCTCCACGAATAGTTTTGGAAGGTCCGGAGATCCATGTTGTCGAACGTGTCCGCACCGGCATCACCAAAAAGTGGATAGCGCAGCTTTCCGGCCCCGTACTCGTTCCGAAAGAAGAACCGAAGGGCATGCTTGGGATTGCTGGTGCTCCGGGAGAAGCCGCCCCGGACCCGGATCCCGCAGTTGATCTGAAAACCCTCGCGTCCGTCCGGATGCAGCAGTTCGAGAGAGGCAGGGCGCTCCCAGTCGCGGCCGTCCTGACCGGGATTGGCGTAGATGCCGGTCGAGGAATCGAACAGGTGACGCAGCTCGGTGACGACGACGAACGACGGCAGGGACTTCAGCGCGGGCAGCAGCTCGTCCTGGTAGAGCGGCGAATTGACGACGTCGGGATCCATTCCGTAGTCCACCACGTTGCCGCCCCAGCGGGTCGGCCATCCCGGGGGCGCCTGACCATTGGGCGATTGCTGGAAGATGTCCGATGGGAACAGGTAGGTCTGGGTATCCACGTTCGACGGACGCAATCCCGTTTTGAACGCCGCCGCGCGGATCACCCGCGTGCCCGGAATGGCAATCGGTCCGTCGTAGACCAGGCCGGTCGTGGCCGTCGGCGGGGTGCCGTTGGTGGTGTAGCGGATCGCGGCGTCCGGCGTGGCGCAGGTGATCACCAGATCAAACGGGCGGTCGTAGAATCCCCGGTCATGGCTGAACTTGGTGTCCGCAACGAAATCCGCGAATCCGGAACCATTCGCCGCCCCCGGGGTCGGCGGGTCGAAGTATCGCTCCTGACCTTGCTGCAGCCCGTAGGAAATGTCGGCCTTCTGGGGTGGGAACTCCGGGGCGTACTCGGACGCCGCCACGACGCCCTCCGGACGAAACAGTCCGAGGTATTCGCCGTCGGCGCTCAGGCTGAAGCCTGTGTGCAAAGGCGCACCGGCCACGCGGCGGTCCTTCCCGGAGGCGAACACCACCAGATAGCCGCCCGCATGGATGTTCGTCGCTGGGAATGTCCACTTTTCGGTCACCGACGCATTGTCGGTCAGGGTCCATCCCAGCAGGTTGACCGGGGTGGTTCCGGGATTGTGGATTTCGATCCAGTCCGGCCGGTCGCCCTCCTCGTCCTGGAGTCCCCGGTTGTTGCTGGCCAGAAACTCGTTGATCACCAGTTGGCCGGTCGCCGGGAGAAGGGTCATCAGACCGGCGCAGGCGGGGGCCAGGAAGCGAAGGATGCGGCTCATTGCAATGTTACAGGATCGTGAACAACCCCAAGGAAGCAAGCGGCGGGCCGTTCAGGCATGCGAATCGCGATTTCCGGACGGCAACCGCCTCATCGCGGACTGGAACAGCGCCGGGCTTTTCGCGACAGTTCTGGCGGCCTCTGGGCCCGTTGTGCCTCTCATGACCTCCCGTACTGCCTCCCTGTCTGCCGCCATGGCCCTTGCCGCTTCGACCGCCGCCCCGGTCCGCAATCTCGCCGACGAGGGGATGTGGCTCTACGAGAATCCGCCGCGCCAGATCCTCAAGGAGCGCCACGGGTTCGACCTGACCCCCGAATGGCTGGAGCATCTGATGAAGTCCTCCGTGCGATTCAATTCGGGGGGGTCGGGGAGCTTTGTGAGCGAGGACGGCCTCGTGCTGTCGAACCACCATGTCGGGGCCGACGCCCTCCAGAAGCTGAGCACGCCGGAGCGCGACTTCCTGCGGGACGGCTTTCTGGCCCGCCGGCTTGAGGATGAGGTGAAATGCGTGGATCTGGAGCTCAACGTGCTGCAGACCATTGAGGACGTGACCGCCCGGGTGAACGCCGCGGTGCCGGAGGGCGCCTCGCCCGACGACGCCGTGCTGGCGCGGCGCAAGGTGATTGCGGCGATCGAGAAGGAGTCCCTGGAAACGACCGGTCTGCGGTCGAATGTCACCACGCTCTATCAGGGCGGCCGGTATCACCTGTACCGGTTCAAGCGCTACACCGACGTGCGTCTGGCGTTCGCCCCGGAGCAGCAGATCGCCTTCTTCGGTGGCGATCCCGACAACTTCGAGTTCCCGCGGTACGTCCTCGATGTGTGTCTTTTCCGTGTGTACGAGGATGGAAAGCCGGTGTCGGCGCCACACTTCCTGAAGTGGTCGCCGTCGGGCGCCGGCGAGGGCGAACTCACCTTCGTTTCGGGGCATCCGGGACGAACCAGCCGTTTGCGCACGCTGGCCGAGCTGGAGTACATGCGCGATGTCCAGCTGCCGTACACCCGCAGCCGGCTGAAGCAGCTGGAGGTGCTGCTGGCGGCGTGGAGCAGCCGCAGCGAGGAAAATGCGCGGCGGGCCAAGGACGAACTGTTCGGGGTGCAAAATTCGCGCAAGGCGCTCGATGGCGTGATGGCCGGGCTGTGCAATCCGGCGGTGATGGGTCGCAAGGCGGGAGGCGAGCGTGACTTCCGGGAACGCCTTGCGGCCGATGCCGCGTTTGCCGATGCCGTCGCCGCCTACGACCGGATTGCGGCGGCGCAGCAGGCGATCTCCCTCCAGGCCCTGCGACTGCGTCTCCTCGAGTCCGCGCACGGGTTCAACAGCGACAGTTTCGACATTGCCCGGAAGCTCCTGCGGGCCGGCGATGAACGTCCGAAACCCAACGGCGAACGGCTTCGGGAGTATGCCGATGCCGGCCGCGATTCGTTCGAGCTGGACCTCTTTTCCGAGCGGCCGATCCATGAGGATCTGGAGATTCTCAAGCTCGGCGACTCCCTGACATTTCTCGGCGAGCGGTTGGGATTCGAGGATCCGCTGGTCGTGCAGGTGCTGGCCGGCCGTTCGCCGCGGGACCGGGCGTCGGACCTCGTCCGGGGCACCCGGGTGCGCGACATCGCCGTGCGTCGGAAGCTGTACGAGGGGGGGGCGGCGGCAGTGGCGGCGTCCGGGGATCCGATGATCGAACTGGCGCGCCTTGTGGACCAGGAGGCCCGCGAGGCGCGGCGGTTGGTGGAGGCCCAGGATGAAATCAAGCAACAGGCCCAGGCGGCGATTGCGCGGGCGCGGTTCGCACTGGAGGGGGACGCGCAATATCCGGACGCCACCTTCACCCTGCGGCTCTCCTTTGGAAGGATTGTGGGGTACGAGGAGAACGGGCAGACGATTGCGCCGTTTACAACGTTCGCCGGCCTCTATGAGCGCAACGCCCGGATGAAGGACCGCCCGCCGTTTGATCTGCCGGAGCGCTGGCTGCAGCGGAAGGCCTCCCTGGACCTGACGACCCCGCTCAATTTCATCAACACCGCGGACATCATCGGGGGCAACTCGGGCAGCCCGGTGGTGAATCGCTCCGGCGAGTTCGTGGGGGTCATCTTCGACGGGAATATTTATTCGCTGGTGCTCGACATCGCCTACGACGACGTGCAGGCCCGCGCCCTGAGCGTGGACAGCCGCGGAATCCTTGAGGCCCTCGACAAGGTGTACGAGGCGCAGGAACTTGTCCGGGAACTCCGGACCGGCCGGCGCAACCGCTGAGGCCCGGCCGCTGGCGGGACGGGGGCGGCGTGGCTCCATCGCCGCTTTGCAGGTGGGCCCGTTCCCGCTAAGCCTTTGCCGTGGATCGGCGCTGGGTGTTGGTGGGGGTTGGAGGACTGGCGGGATTCGTCCCGATGGCGGCGCTTTTGGCGGGGCTGTTGCTGGGCCGGTTGTTGCCGGGCGCCCCGCACCGGGAAATCGCAAACTCCGCGACGGTCATCACCCAGATCCAGTCCCTCGCCCACCTGGTGACGGTGAAGTACGTCTTCGAGAAGGTGGTGATCCTTGAGGATGCGAAGTGGTACGGACAAAACCGCCTCCTCATGGTCACCCACGGCGTTGCCAAGGCCGGGGTGGACCTTCGACGTGTCCAACCGGCAGATCTCCGGATTGAGGGGGGCACCCTCAGCGTCGTCCTCCCCAAACCGCAGCTCACCGACGTGTATCTCGACGAGTCGAAGACGGAGATTCTGGAACGGAGCACGGGCATGTTGCGGATGTTTGATCAGCAGATGGAACAGGACGCCCGCCGGCAGGCGCTTGAGGCGATCCGCAAGGCCGCCCGCGCTTCGGGAATTCTCCAGGATGCTGAAGACCGCACCCGCCTCCAGTTGACGGCGCTGGCGCGCGCGGCCGGGTTGGAGGAGGTCCGCATCGAGTTCCGCTGATCGCCTCGGGCCCGCGGTTGGATGGCACGCGACGCTTACGGGGCGGCTGCCGCGGGCCGGGCGCTGCGGACCGCGCCTGCGAGTTCGGCGAAGGGCGATTCGGGATGTTCGAGCCGCAACCGGTTGACGTAGTGATCCAGAGTCTCCGGGTCATTGAGGCCCACCGCGTCATGGGCAAATGCAAGCAGGAACAGGGTTTCGGCGTCGGCGTCGGGCGCTGCGTCACCCGACGGCGCCAGCAATTCCACCACGCGCTCCGGGTCCGATCCAAAGAATGCCAGCGTCGCGCGTTCCTTCGGGGGCAACCCGGCGAGGCGTTCGGCCAGTTCCTCGATGCCGATGGCATCCTTCACCCACGATGCCTGGGGCACGGCGACGAGCGCGAGACGATCCACGGCAAACAGGGGGGAGCCCCCCGGAGATTTGCTGACATCGGCGCCCACCCACAGGCGTTGCGCGTCGGAGGTCATGCAGGTGACGGGCGCGCCCACCGGAAACCAGCCGACCCAGCGCCGGGTGGGTTGATGCAGCAGGAGCACGCGGCTGCGAAGCGCCGTGGCCCCGTCGCGCGTGGCCACCCAGAGGAACTTGCCGTCACGATGCAACGCCGTCACCGGCCCGGGAACGCGGCTGGTGGGCCAGTAGGGATTCACCCGCTGTTTGCGCTCCGTGTTTGCCCGGGCCTGTCGCGCCCGGTCGCGCATCCGGTCCCGGATGCCCTGCATGACCCGTTCGTGGGCGATGACGTACGCCGCCGCCGACGGCTGGAAGCCGGGTGCCACGCTCATCCCCAAGCCCCCCGGCACCGTGAACGACGGCGTCCAGAACCGGTTCTCGATCACACTGCTTTCGGGGTCGAGCCAGTGGAGCCCGGCGTCGCTTCCAAGCCAGAACCCGCCGTCACCGTCGCCCTCTGCACAACTGAACCTCGGTTCGGAGATCTGCGGCGAGCCGGTGGCCATCTCGTCGTGCATGGGCAGCCATTGGGGCGAGCGCTGGTGGCGGGCTGCAACCAGGTGGGCTCCCACGGCCAGCAGCCAGTCGCCTGAGATTGCCAGGTGGTCCCACGGCTCCGGATTGCGGGGATCCGACGACGGCGCGGCCGCCGAGGCCCGGATGAAATTGGTGGTGCCGGGGACCAGTCCCCAGAGGAGCCCGTACCGGCCGAGGGCGACCACGGTCTCCTCCACCAGTCCGATGCCGGCAAGGTTGGTGCTCACCATCCCCTGCGCGACGCCAAAGGGATGAATGACATTCCGATTGAGATCGAGCGCGGCCAGGCCGCCGTCCACCCCAACCCACAAGGCCTCCTTTTGACCGAAGAGCGTCGTGATCGAGTGGGCCTCCAGCGGGCCGGGAACGGGTTCGAGCAAAAAGTTGCGCTCCTGGAGCGCCCAGAGTCGTCCGGCACCCTCCATGGGGTTGGGCTGGCCATGGGCGCGCACGGACGCAAAGAGACGTCCACCGGCAATGGCCAGATCGTGGACCGAGGAAACCGGAAACCGCCGCGGGACGAGCGGTGCCTGGATCCGCGGAGGCTTGAAAGCCGGGATCCATTCGAACCGGCGCAGGACAAAGACGTCGTCCGGCGCCCGGTGCGCCGCGCTGTCCGCCGCGACGGCCACCGTCGCTGCAAGCAGGCAGGGCCACCATGCCGCGAGGAATGGAAACCGTCGGATCACGTCGTGTGCGGGAGGGCGATGCGGAAGCCGCGGCGATCCGGTGCCGTCTATTCGAGGCACTTGGGACGTCCGAGAATGAAGGCGGCCATCCAGGCCTGTCGCGCGTTGTCGCGCGCGTGGAGGCCCCGGATCACCGCGGCGACCGCCGGACCGCCGCCGGCGGGCCGATGGGTGACCGTGGCGGGGGGCGTGCGGGGGGTGCGGCGAACCGGCTTGGGCGCCAATTCGGCGCCGGGGACGAACGTGGCGCCGGGAGGCACCGGGGGCGTGGGCAGCACCGCGGCGGCCCGGGACACGGGCTTCGCGAAGACCGGGGGCGGCGGGGCCGGAGCCTCCCGGTGCGTCGGCCGCATGGGCGGTGGTGCCGGGGGTGCGGACGGTGCCGGGGGTGCGGACGGTGCCGGTCGGGGTCGCCCCAACATCCGCTCCAGCTCCTCCTCCCAATCCATGGGTGCCCTTGGACGGTTGACCGGCGCTTTTGGGGCGGGTTCGGGCAACCGGGACAGTACCGGCCGCGGAAACGGCGGTGCGCCGGGATCGTGACCGGGGCGGGGCCGGGGAGGGGCGTTGGGCTGGGGACCGGATCCTGTTCGCCCGGATCCGGGTCGCTGGCTCTGCTTCCAGGCCACCTGGAGATAGGCGTAGAGCAGGACGGCCACGACCATGCCCACGGGAATCAGCGGCTCCCACCAGGCGGCGAACAACGGGAGACTGGAGGTTGAGGCCACGGTCAGGACGCGGGGTTGCCACCGGCGATGTTTTCGCGCATCGAGGTGTCCGCCTGGAGATTGCGCAGGCGGTAGTAGTCCAGGGCCCCGAGGTTGCCCTGACGGAAGGCTTCGGCCAGCGCCAGCGGGACCTGGGCCTCCGCCTCGACCACGCGGGACCGCATTTCGGCGACGCGCGCCACGTTTTCCTGCTCGAGCGCGACCGCGTTGGCCCGTCGCGCCTCGGCTTCGGCCTGGGCCTTGAGCTTGTTGGCCTCCGCCTGTTCGGACTGCAGCTTGGCACCCACGTTCTCACCGACATCCACGTCGGCGATGTCAATCGAGAGGATCTCGAACGCCGTATTGGCATCGAGACCCTTGTCGAGAACGGTCTTGGAGATGCGGTCGGGGTTTTCGAGCACGGCCTTGTAGGTTTCCACCGAGCCGATGGTGGACACGATCCCTTCGCCGACGCGGGCGATGATCGTCTCCTCGGTCGCGCCGCCGACGAAGCGGTTGAGGTTGGTGCGCACGGTGACGCGGGCGCGCGCCTTGATCACGATGCCGTCCTTGGCCACGGCATCAATCGTGCCCTTGCCGCTGGCGGGGTTCGGACAGTCAATCACCCGCGGATTGACCGAGGTCTTCACGGCGTCGAGGACGTTTTTGCCGGTGCCCTTGGTGGCCAGATCAATGGCGCAGGCGCGATTGAAGTCGAGATGGATGCCGGCCCGCTGCGCCGCGATGAGTGCCTGGACGATCATGTCAATATTGCCACCGGCGAGGAAGTGGGTGGACAGGTCGTCAATGGTGAGGGGCAGGCCGGATTTCACGGCGGTGATCCGGTTGTCCACAACGAATCCGACGGGGATGCCGCGCAGCCGGAGCGCGAGCAACTCAACGACGCCCACCGGTGCGCCCGAGGCGAGGGCGCGGAGCCATACGGCACCGAAGCTCGCGAGCAGGAAGAGCAGGGCGAGGCCGAGGACGCCGAAGATGGCGATCAGAACGAGGGAGCCGGTTTGCATGGAATTGATGGGAAGGGTGTTCATCAGCTGTTGGGAGGAAGAAATCGGGAGTCTGTGGGCGGCGTCGGAACGGCCCGCACGAGGATGCGGGAACCCTCGATGGCGACCACTTCAACGGACGTGCCCAGTTCGATGGGTTCTCCCGAAGTGACCACGTCCACGCGTTCCCCGGAGAACTCCGCAACGCCGCCCGGACGCAACGGTGTCACGACCACGCCAGTGCGGTGGAGCAGGGACGTCTGCGCGGCGGTTTCCACGGGGGTGACCTGGTCCGACCCGAGCAGGCGCCCGATCCGCGAGCCCGGCAGGCGCTTCAAGTACCACCACGTCCCGGCGATCGCCCCGCCGAGCACGGCGGCGAGGGTCCAATGCCCGGCCAGCGTTCCGTAGCGCGAATAGGTGAGCAGGACCGCCCCGGTCCAGAAGGCGAGGCCGATCGCGGCAGCCGCCAGATACGGGAACACCGGCTCCAACAGGATGAGCAGCGCCCCGGCAATCAGCAGGAAGAGGATGGACGCCATGTCGGGTCAACGTGCCATGCGCCCCGGTGGCAACAAGCGCAAATCCGGCCCGGAAATCCTACAGTTCCGTGATCCGGACGTTCCGGAACATCACCACGGACTGGTCGTCGTGGTTCTGCAGGCCGAGATATCCGCGAAGCGACCGGACCCCGTGGTGATTCAGGATCTCGTCGCCGTTGAGCTGGATGCGGACCGTTGGGCCGCGGGCCTCGATGCGGACGGTGTTCCACTCCCCGGCCGGCTTTGAGGCAACCCGGTTTGCGGCCACCACGTCATACAACGCCCCGGTGCTCCACTTCTTGGGCCCGGCCAGGTGGCTGTCGTCCAAAATCTGCATCTCATTGCCGGTGAACGCCGGATTCCTCTCGAGGGCCGACCGGATGAAGACGCCGCTGTTGCCCTTGGCGTTGATCGCGTATTCGAGCTCCAGCACGAAGTCCCCGTATTCCCGGTCCGTCCGCAACCACGACCCGCTGGTTTCCGGATCGGTGGTCCAGTTGACCCCGTTGCGCCCGGTCAGTACCCCGTCCGAAACCGTCCATTCACCGCCATGCATCACCACCCAGCCGTCCAGGTTCCGACCATTGAACAGCGGGCGACTTCCGCCGGAAGCGGATTGAGGGTGGCTGCAGCCCGCGGCAAGCAGCGCGGCGAGGGACATCAACAGGGGAAGGCGCACCCCAGAGATGTATCCGCAAGCCGGACGAGGCTCCACCCTTACTTTGATTCCGAAATGCAGTACAGGTGCTCCCGTCCGCGCAGGAAGAGATCCGTACCGGCGAGCGCCGGCGAGGCGTCAAAGCCGTCGTCGAGCCTGTTGGTGGCCAGGATCTCCAGTGCCAATCCGTTGCGGATCACCAGCGCCCCGCCGTCGCGTCCCAGCAGATAGACGCGGTCCGCGGCGCCGACCGGAGAGGCGTAAACCCCCTGAAGGCCGTCCAGACGCTCCGCCTCCACGCCGGCCTTCCCGGTCGTGGCGTCGAAGATCGAAAGCATGGCATTGTTGCCCGAGAAGAAATACAGGTGGTTGCCGTAGAGCATCGGTGACGGCACATACGGGGTGTTCCTGTTGTGGGTCCACACGATCGCATCGCTGCCTTCCAGGTCACCACTGCCCCCGAGCCGGATCACCTGAAGGGCGCTGCCCCGGAAGCCGCTCATCACGATGACCCGGTCGCCGAAGGGGAGGGGGGATGGAATCGCGTTGACCGTCTGGCCGCCCACCTCCCAAAGCAGGCGCCCTGTCTCAAGGTCGTAGGCCCGCACCTTTTGCGTGCCGTTCACCACGACCTGGGGTTTTCCGGCATGCTGGATGATGAGGGGCGTGCTCCATCCGGTGGGTTCATCCCGTTCCTGACGCCACAATTCCCGTCCGGATTTCCGATCCAGCGCGACGATGAAGTCGTCACCCTCATGATCCCAAAGCACGACCACGATGTCCCCATGCATGGCGGGAGAACTGCCCTCGCCGAAGCTGTTCCGCGTGCGCATGTCGCCGAGGTCCTTTTCCCAGAGCACCTGTCCCTTGAAGTCCATCGCGTAGATGCCAAACGACCCGAAGGAGGCGACGAGCACCTCGCCGTCGGTCACCGGCGAGGCCGAGGCGAATCCGTGGTCACGATGATGTCCCTCATGCGGCAACTGGGTGCGCACGCCGCGCTCCCATCGGGGTTTGCCGGTCGCGCGCTCGTAGGCGAGGACCGTGAACTGCTGCGGCACGGTGGGCGCCTCAGTCATCCCGCCACCCGGACCTCCGCGCCCGCCCGGCCCGCGCGGGCCCCGGGGTGGATCGGAAGGCGGTTCAGTGGCTGCCGCCGGTGCGGCGGACGGTGCGGCACCGGTGGTCCCCTGGGGGATCGCGGTCAGCACGAACACCAGGTCGTCCCAGATCACAGGGGTGGAGGTCCCGCGTCCCGGGATGGCCGTTTTCCACCGCACATTCCGGTCCTCGCTCCAGTCCACGGGCGGCTGGGCGGTGGGGGAGACTCCGTTGGCGAGCGGCCCGCGCCATGCGGGCCAATTATTGAGGGCGGCGCCGGTGGCGGCATCGAGGGCCGCGGCACCCAGGGCGGCCGCGGCGAGCAGGGGAAGGGATTTCATGGAGGCCGTTCGTGATGTCTCGGGGACAGACCCCGGCGCGGCCTCGAAGGTTACCCGGAGATTCCGTCTCGCACGTTGCGCCCGCGATCCTGCCGGCAACGGAGCAGCGGAACCTGAGACAGTCTGTGTTTCGCGTCGTCTCGGACGGGTGATCCGGTTGAGCCATGCTCCTTCCTCCGAGGCCGTGAAGCGACGGATGTGTCGGAGAACCAGCGGGCAACCACTTCGGGTATATCTACCGCAAAAAATGGCTCGGATCGCACCCGGCTTCGTCCACAGCTTTTGGACCTCGGCAGACACGGAGCGCCGAACGACCGGTGGGATCGTTCGCGGCATGTCTCCCGGAGGTTGGGGGGTCGCTCCCGGCGGGAATCTCGTTGTGGCTGGTGGGAAGGGGACGGTCGAGAATTGGCAGTCGCACACCAAATCACACCGTGAAGACGGTCAGTTCCGGGCGGCAGTTGAAGCGGAACTCGTACTGGGCCAGCGTGCCGATGCCGGGATTGACGTACAGGGGGCCCCCGGGGGACTCAAACAGGCCGAGGTCGTAACCGTCCGTGTTGGTTGGCGTGATCAGCGGGCCGAAAAATGGCAGACGCACCTGACCGCCATGGGTGTGCCCCGCAAGGATGAGATCGCAACGGCGACCCTCCAGCCGCCGGCTCGACGCCGGGTAGTGCACCAGCAGAAGATTGAAGGCTCCGGGACGCGGCGCGAACTTGCAGGGAACCTGGGAAATGCCGATCACTTCAAGCTCGCCCCCGCCCACCGGAACCTGGCGATTGGCCAGCCAGGCACCACCGGTGGCCCGGCAGACGTCGTCCAGAAGATTCAGGTTCGCCTTGCAGGCCAGATCGTGGTTGCCCGGGACGGCGTACAAGGGCACCTGCAATGCCCTCAGCCGTTCGACCGCGGCCGGCAGATCCTTCGCACGTTCCACCAGGTCCCCGGTGAAACACGCGAAATCGGGACTCAAATCGTTGATCCGCCGCACCACCGTCTCCAAGGGACCGGGATCCCCCTTGAAATGGACGTCGCTGAAATGGACGAAGCGGTGGCGTCCGGTCCCACCCGGACGATGCACGGTCCGGACGGACAACCACGAAGGTTCGAGCACGGTGGCGTCGGCCACGGCCGCCGCCGGGGCCACCCATAGCGCATGGGCGAGGAACTTCCGCCGGTTGAACCGGATGGAGCCGGCACCGGGGGCACTGCTGGCTTCAGACACGTCCATTGATCGAAACGTCCCGGGGCGTTGGCGTTCAAATCCCCGTGAAAACGG
The DNA here is from genome assembly GCA_019634635.1 of Verrucomicrobiia bacterium. Taxonomy (NCBI): domain Bacteria; kingdom Pseudomonadati; phylum Verrucomicrobiota; class Verrucomicrobiia; species Verrucomicrobiia bacterium. The sequence continues at coordinate 157,876 of JAHCBB010000011.1, read as the reverse complement.
CCGGACACCTCAAAGAGGGCGCCGGTCACGGATAGCCGACGGGGCCGTCCATCTTCTCACCGTCCATCTGATAGATCCCGACGAGGTAGCCGTTCTCCCGGATGGCACCGACCTTCAGGGTGCCCTGGAGGGTGATGGCCTGGTCCATGACCGGCTTCACGCCCTTGCTGGTCATGCGGACCGACACCCATTCATTGATCTTCGGCACCGTTCCGTAACAGCACATGGACTGGTCGCGCATGATGAGCAGCTCGGTGACCAGGCCCTGCTCCACCTTGAGGGGCAGCATGAACCCCTTCAGGGAGATCCGCTTTCCATGGAAGGCCTTGACCGTCTCGGGAATCTGCGCGTCGGGATCCGCCGTCGTGTCCGGGTTGGGCGTGTCGTCCGGAACGTCGTATTTGAAGGCACTCAGCGTCTCGAATCCCACGGACGTCACACCTTCCGAAGTCGCTGCGGGGGTCGCGGGCACCGTCGGTGCCGCCGGAGCATCCGCGGAGGGCTTTGTTGCAGGGGCGAGCGGCTTGATGGGCTCGCCCTTGGGTGCAAGGGGTTTGATGGGCTCCCCGCGCGGAGGCGTCTGCGCCGGGACGGCGGCAAACGTCAGCAGCCCGAGGGCGATTGCAGGCAGGTGGTGGCGGTTCATGGGGGTCACCGGGTGATCTGGAAGGCGACGTCGCGGTAGGTTTTGGACCGGACCGGCAGTTCCTGGATCCGGCCCGTCAGCGTCGGGGATGTTTTCAACCACTCCTCCACGACCTCGAACTGCGACGTGTCGCCGGCTTTTTCGCCAGTCGCGGTGTTGGCGACGGGCTGGAGGTTCAGGGTGCGGGGGCCGCCCGGGGCATCGGCGACGACTGCAATGGACGATACGGGCAGCCTCACAAAGTTCTCCGCATGGGCATCCAGCACGTAGAGCGTCAGCCGCCCGGCCGTCGGATCGAGCACCACCTCCACGTTGCCCTCGTGGTTGCCCAGTTCCACGAGGATCCCGCCGTACTTGGGCTCGTGGGCATGACCGCCGGCGGGATGGCTGCCCCCGGAGTGATCGGAATGAGGTTCGCCACAACCCCAGGGGCCGAGGCAAAGGACGGCGGCCACAAGGGCCCCCAGCAGGGAACGACGTTTCATCCGGACAGAAGGTGTAGCAGGTCGGCGTTCCGTGTAAATCGCCGCCCGCGGCCCCGCGGGAACTTCGAGGCCGGGTTCACGACTCCGGTGCCAGGCTGGCGGCGACGTCGGTGCGATACGCCTTGATCGCGGGCACGATTCCGGCCAGCGCGCCCAGGGCGATCAGCGCGACCGGCGCCCACAGGAGCACCGGGTCGGGTGCGAGGGGATCCAGCACGACGCCGGTTTGCGCGCGGATCACGGAGGCGGCGCCCGTGAGGATGGCGAGGTACACTGCGTACCCAAGGAGGACCCCGGCCGCGGCAATGGTGGCCGCCTCGAGCACGATCGCGGCGAAGACGGTCCGACGCCGGGCGCCCAGGGCCCGGAGGATGGCCAGGTCGCGACGTCGGGCGCTCATGGAGTTGTACATGCTGGCCAGCACGGCCCCCGTGGCCACCAGGGCCACCAGCCACGCGACCAGCGCCAGCACCGCATCGAACCAGCCAAACTTGTCAAAAAGCTCCGCCATCTGACGGGCAATCGGCCACGCAAACGTCAGGCGGTTGCCCTGGCGGTTGTAGAGCATGTCCAGTTGTTGTCCGGCAACCGGCGATCGCAGCTTCACTAGCACGGCGCTCACATCAGTCGCAGACTCCGGATCATGCCCGCTCATGTTTTGCAGGCCTGCCAGGGGGATCCAAAGCACGCGGTCCGCCGGCGTGTTGGACGGTTCCAGCACGCCCACCACGGTGTATTCGTCGGGATGCTGCGCCTGCGGGTCGAAGTTCAGCCCGTGATACGGCTTGAAGAGGTCGCCCGGCTTCAGTCGGAGTTGCTGCGCCGCAAAGCTGCCGAGCACCGCCTCGCGATAGCCGTCCTCGAACATCCGCCCGCCGGGTGCCACCCGGAACGTGGCACCCGGCCGGTATTCGGTCGCGAACAGGTTGGTGAGGGTGCCCACCAGGCGGAACCCATGGTAGTTGTCGCCGACCGCCAGGGGCACTGCGGCCGCCACGGCGCGGTTGGCGGCGATCTCCAGGTAATCGTCGTAGGGGACGTTTCCCGGGGAGGCCTCGAGATGGAAGATCGCGTTGAGCACCAGCTGCAGCTTCGCGCCGCGTGCGCCTAGGACGGCATCCCAACCGCCGCTCTGACCGGTGAATGTGGCGTGCGATTGCCGCCGCACCGACCACACCGACATCAGCAGCCCACCGGCCAGGGCGATCAGCACGGCGGTGACGATTGAGGACAGCAGATGCTGCCGCAGGCTGCGACGAACGATCAGCCAGAGGGTCATTGAGGTCCTCCGGAGGGGTTTGCGGCCCGGTTGAGTTCCGCCAGGGCGATCCGGCCTTCGAACCCGTCGAGCACCGCAGGATCGTGGCTCACCAGCAGGAGCGCCGCCTCGTTCTCGGCACAGCCCCCACGGATCAGCGCGAGGGCCTCCCGGGCGTTGGCGGCGTCGAGATTGCCGGTCGGCTCGTCGGCGAGAACCAGCCGGGGCCGGTGCGCGAGCGCACGGGCCACGGCGACGCGCTGCTGTTGTCCGGTCGAAAGCTGGCGTGGGAAGTGATGCAGGCGTCCGGACAATCCGACGCGGTCGAGCAGCGCGGCAGCCCGGGCGCGGTCCGCTCCCGGACCAAAGCTCATGCCGAGCAGGACGTTTTCCAGCACCGTGAAGCCCTGGAGCAGGTTGAAGGTTTGGAAGATGTACCCGATGTGGGTGGCCCGCAGCCGGTCCCGGGCCGCCTCCGACAGGGTGGACATTGGCCGGCCATCGAGCTCGATGGAGCCGGCGTCGGGGGTGAGAATGCCGGCGATCAGGTGGAGGAACGTGGTCTTGCCTGTTCCGCTGGTGCCGCTCAGGGCCACCTGCGCCCGGGGCTCCAGCGTGAATCTCGGGATCCGGATCACCGGGTGACGGGAGCCGTCAGGACCCTGGAAGGACTTCTCGAGTCCAGTAATGTCCAGCAGCGCCATGCGGCAGCCATCCTGCCGGGAACTCCCGGGATGCGCAAACCCCGTGCGGTTGCCGACGGGAAGGCGCCCCCTCGCTATTGGTAGGGTCGCGTTCCACCCGCGACCCCATCTGAATCCTCTCGCGCTCGTGGACCGACGACAGGGAACGCGGGCAGCGCCTCGCACCAAGACCATTGTCCTGTCCCTCTTTCCCATCCATTTCGCCCGCATAATTCAGGATGTCTGAAGCTTGACGGTCCGGGCTGCTGTGTTTGCATGGCGCTTGTGAAGAGGAATTTGTTGGCCCTTTCCTTCCTTGCCGTTGTTCTCGCCATCACTGGCGGGTGCTACTCCACCGAGACCGGTCGCAGACACATGGGCCAGCCCTTCGCCAACGACACCATTTCCAACCGCTACGAGCGCCCGGTATCGGAAGCCTTCGCGGCGGCGCGCGAGGTGCTGGCATTCAACGGCACACTGACCGGCGAAAACACGATTGATAACACCTTGGATGCCCGGGTGGACAACAAATCGGTTTGGGTCCGGGTTACGGAGCCCGAGGCGGGCATCAGCCAGGTGGGGGTTCAGGTTCGCGGCAGCATGGGCGGCCCCGATATCGCGCTGGCTTCCCAGCTCGCCACCCAGATCGCGCTGAAGCTGGCGCAGATGCGCTGAAGCCGGTCTGCTTTCGCGGCGCCGTTTTCAGGCGCTGGCGAGCATTCCGAGCGCCCTGGAATCCCGATCGTTTGGGGTGATGACGCGCCCAGGGCCTCCAGTCGCCCGAGGCTGCCCCGCAGAATCGCGACATCGTCCGCATCCAGGATCGTTCGGCCGGGCGGCCTGCTTCTTCATTTCGAATCCGGAAATTCATCCGGCTTGCCGCCCCCCTGTCGCCCGTTAGCCTTCGGCAGTGACGGGGCTGCTGGAACAGGTCATGGAATTGCCCACGCTGCCGGAGTTCGACACCCGCCTCGCCGCCGAACGCGAGCGCCGCCGGCAGTTCTACGAGCAGATTCCCGACGGCGCGAAGTGGAAGTTCATCAACGGCCAAGTGATCAGGCACTCGCCCGACATGGTGCGTCACATGGCGGTGCGGAGAAACTTGGAATCCCTGCTGTGGAACTACGTCAATTTTAGAAGGCTCGGCACCGTCCTCGCCGAGAAGGGGCTCTGTGTCTTCCCGCGCAATGACTTCATGCCCGACGTGATTTTCTTTGGCCCCGAAAAGTCCGTGACGCTCCAGCCCAAGCAGCTTCGGCTGCCGGTGCCGGACTTTGCCTGCGAAATCCTGTCCGATTCGACCGCCCAGCGCGACCGCGGCGTGAAATTCCGGGACTACGAGGCGCACGGGGTCACCAATTACTGGCTGGTGGATCCCGACGCCGAGGCGCTGGAGCAGTTTCTTCTGCGTGACGGTGCCTATGTGCTGGAGCTGAAATCCGGCAGCGGATGGATTGGTTGCCGGGTCGTGGATGGTTTCAAGATTCCGATCCGCGCCCTCTTTGACCCCGCGGAGAATCTCGCCGCCTTGCATTCGCTGCTCGGGGATTCGGGGAAAGTGAGCTGATGCAGCATCCATGCATTCCTGCCGCAATGGCAAACGACGTGCTGGGCAATATCAGTATTGAAATAAGTCCCTTGATCTCACCCCTTTGTGAGTACCCTCTACCGCGAATGGGGTCAGAGGGACAGGTCCCTGGTGCACGTTGGAGCCTCAATTCATCAGGTCACCCACCAGAGGCAACCGGCGTGGTCAATGTTTGCGTGACTTTGTGGGACGCGAGGCGCAGAACAATGGCATGAAGCGTCGGAGATTTTTCAAGCTGACGACGGGCGCTGCCGCGTCGGCGGGTTTGGGCGGATTGGACTTCTTGTCGGCGCTTCCGCCGGTGTCCGCGGCCGAAGCCGTGATCGAGCCGGGGCGCGTCCGTTTTCTCCCGGAAGTTGAGCCGCTCGTGCGCCTGCTGGAGGAAACGCCGCGCGAACGGTTGCTCGAGGAGGTGGGCGCCCGGGTGCAGGGGGGCACGACCTACCGCGAAGTGCTCACCGCCCTGCTCCTGGCGGGCGTGCGCAACATCCAGCCGCGTCCGGTGGGCTTCAAGTTTCACGCCGTGCTGGTCGTGAATTCCGCGCACCTCGCCAGCCTGTCCTCGCCGGATTCCGATCGCTGGCTTCCGATCTTCTGGGCGCTGGACCAGTTCAAGAGTTCTCAGGCCGCCGATGTGCGCGAAGGCGACTGGACCCTGGGGCCGGTCGAGGAATCCGCCGTGCCCCCGAGCCATCGGGCACGACAGGCCTTCATGGAGGCGATGGACCGCTGGGATGAACCGGCGGCGGATGCCGCCATCGTGGGCCTCGCCCGGACAGCGGGCGCGAACGAGATCTTCGAGATTCTGTGCCGGTGCGGCGTGCGCGATTTTCGCGAGCTGGGGCACAAACAGATCTATCTGGCGAACAGTTTTCGCGCCCTCGAAGTCATCGGCTGGCAGCATGCAGAGCCGGTGCTGCGCTCGCTCGCCTACGCGATGCTGGATCGCGTGGGTGCCCCGGCGAACCCGTCCACGGCGGACCTTCCGGCGGATCGGCCGTTCCGACGCAACCGCGAAGCGGTCCGGGCGATCCGCGACGGCTGGCTCGACGGCCGGCCCAGTGCCGATGCCACCTCCGAGATGCTGCAGATCCTGCGCGAGGGCTCGGCCGCGGACACCAGCGCGAAGGCCATCGAGCTGCTCAATCGCGGGGTGGCCCCGCAGTCGGTGTTCGACGCCTGCTTCAACGGTGCGGGCGAGTTGTTGATGCGTGCGCCCGGGATCCAATCGCTGCACGCCATGACATTTACCAACGCGGTGCATTACGCATGGCATCAGGCCCACGATGAGGAGACCCGGAGGCTGTTGTTGCTGCAAAATGCGGCGTTCCTGCCGCTCTTTCGCGGTCAGCCCCGGGATCAGGGGATCCGGGTGGACGCGCTCGAGCCGGCGCCGCTGCAGGCGTCCGGGGCGGCGGCGGTGGAGGAGATCTTTGCGGACCTGAATTCAGACCGCCTCCTGGCGGCCCGGAAGCTCCTGACGCACCTCGCCGACCATCCCGACCCCAAGCCGTTCGGCGACGCCGCGCGCCGGCTGATCTTCCTGAAGGGTCGCGACTCGCACGACTATAAGTTCAGCTCGGCTGTCCTGGAAGATTACCGCGTGATGGCGCAGCCCTGGCGCGACCGGTACCTCGCCGCAAGCGTGTTCAATCTGCGGGGAACCCGCGAATCCGACAACGAGCTGGTGCAGCGCACACGTGCCGCGCTGGCGGCGTGACACGCGCGACTCCCGGGACGGAGCGGCGGGAGTCCACGCCCGGCACGCACGAGCCTCAGGGGTTCACCGTGCCCCACAGGGAACCCCGCATCGGTGGGCCCTCCTGAGCCTCCAGATTGTAGCGCAGTTCCCATTGCATGACCGGACCCAGCCCCGGCACCCCAAGGATCACCGTGCGGCCGTCCGGTTGAAGGATGGCCGATGTGATGGCCATTTCGTCGCGCCCTTCCTGATCCGGCCGCGCCACCGACCACTCCTTCGACCCGTAGTCCCGGGCGTACCGGTAGTTCCACTGGCGCAGGCCGTAGCTGTCCGGATCCCCGGCCGCCTCAGGGTCCAGTGGTTGCGAGAACGTCACCTGCAGGGCGTCTGGCAGGACCCGGAAGCCGACCGGCAGCGCCATCGGTTTGCCGGTGTACCGCACGCGTTGGAGCGCGCCATCCTTCAGAGCGCTGGTCTGCCATCCGGTGCTCCCGGCCACCAACAGCGAACCGTCGCGCGCGTCGAATGAGCCGCGGTTGGGTCCGCTGAGGAACTTCACCGGCAGGGGCACCACCGCCCCCTGGCGCGCCGGCGCTCCCGGGTCTCCCCCCGCGTCGCGCAGCACCAGCATCATCCCACACCGGCCCCAGAGCAGATGCAGCATGTGGCCGCCCAGGGCCCCCCAATGTCCCTCGGGCACCCAGACCTGGGATCCGCTCGAATTGTCCACCGCATGCGGAATCCAGCACAGCGGCGCATCGTAGCCTGCCGGGCGGTCCGGACCCGGCCGCGGGCCGCCATAGCCGTAGTAGCCGCCCCGGCGCACCTCGGCGATCAATGACGACGGGGTCCATTCCCCCTGCTGAGGGGCGACCGTCACCACCCGTCCGTCCGGACTCGCCCCCATGCCGTTCGGATTCCGAAAGCCGGTGGCCAGGGTCTCCTGCGAGCGGCCGTTGGCCGACACCCGGTGCACGCCGACCGGATCCACATAATAGAAATTCCCCTCCCGGTCCATCTCCAGGCAGGTCACGTAGTCATGCCCACCGGTGGAGGTGGTGATGCCGTCATGAAAGCTCTTGTAGAAATCGGCCTCGCCGTCGCCATCGTGGTCCACCAAGCGCGTGATCCGGTCGCGCCCCAGAACAAACACTCCGCCATCCCGGACCTTTAATCCGAGGGGCTGAAACAGCCCTGTGGCGAAGCGCTTCCATGTGAGCCGCCGCAGGGTGTCGTCCACGCCGGTCACGCGCCAGACGTCCCCATGCATCGTGCTGAAATAGACGGCGCCGTCCGGCGACTCGTCCACGCCCGAGCCAAACAGCAGCGCCCCCCACGGATTGTCATACGGCAGCGTGAGGGTATCCACCGCAAGGAATTCGCGATCCGGTCCGCGCTGTCCCGAGGTCTCCAGTGCGGGCCACCGGCCCGGACCCGGCCGTGTGAACGGCGTCACCTCATACAGCTCGAAGTGCTTGCGTTCCCATTCGAGGTACGCGTCCAGCGCCTCCTCGGGTCCCGTCCAATACGCCACCCCCAGCAGCTTGTCCGTGTTGCCGGGCTGAATGACAACAGCCGTCCCGTCCTCCGTGGCGCGGACGGCTCCCTCCGGAGCGATCACGGTGGTGGATTGGACTCGCCCGCCGGTCCTGCGGGTCAGGCGCAGGGTTCCGGGAACTTCGCCCGCACCGGGCTCGTAACGCACATCCACCGCGACCTCCGGCACGTCCGGCAACGGTTCGGGCAGCACCCCGAGCGTTGTGGCGCGGGTGCGAGGGCCCAGCGAGAAATCGCGGAGGAAGACCACCCCGGCGGGTGTCGAGTCGGCCCAGGGCATTTCCAGAACCCGGAGATCGCCGGCCTGATAGTCGAGCACCGTGCGCTGGCCGTGGACATTCCAGCCGCGCATGGTCACAGGCTGATCTCCCCAGGCCGGGGTCGCGGGGAACACCAGCCGGGGCTCCGAAGCCGGTCGCGGTGTCCCGATCAATCCGAAGCGGGTGGGATCCAACTGGAGAAACCCACCGGTCCACGCGGCCCGGGGGCTGGCCGTGGCCGTGTCATACGCCACCGCGGCCAGGCCGTCGGCGCCGACCCGGATCGTCAGCGCCTTCGCGATCATGGCGCCGGCGGGCAGCTTCAAGTTGGAGGCGAGGAACGGGCCGATGTCCGATTCCTGCCACCGGTTGTCCACCCAGTCCTTTTCTGCCTGGGCTCCCGGGTCCTGACCCGAGACCGCCGGTTCGCCGGCAGGCCGCCGGCGGGAGGTCACGCCGGAGCCCTCCGGACCGAGCTGCGCCGTCAGCCTCGCGAGGCCGTCGAGTTCCTTGCGCAGCTTGACTTCGGCGTCCTCGTCCGTGTGGCCGAGGATACCCACCGGCCCGCGCCAGCCGCTGGCCACCAGTTGCCGCAGCATTCTCAGTTCCTCATCCCCCTGACCCAGTGGCACGATCTTGCGTCCGGTCCGGTCTCCGCCGCGCACCATGCCGTTGAGGTTCACGGCCAGCAGATGCGGCCGCAGCAGCGCCAGGGTTTGATCCAGCCGGTCCATCTGGTCGTGGGCGTGGTGAAAGTTATACACCGCGCCGACGTTGGTGTGTCCAGCCACGCGGAGTCGGTCCATGAGCGCCATCTGTTGCACGGGCTCGCCGAACCAGCCGAGGTGGTTGTAAAGGCCCACGGTGCTGCCCACGCGCGCCGCGGCCTCGCAGATGCCGGACAGCGTCGCGAAGGCCTCCTCCATTTTGACGGCCAGACGGTCCGGATCCGGCTCGGGCTCGGTCCCGAGGGTGACCCAGAGCTGCGGACGCAGCTGGTGCCGCTCCAGGCAGGCGAGGATCGCGCGGGCCTCGTCGTTGAGCGCTGCGGGAAACCACCAGGCGGTGAGCTCGATGCCGTGGCGGTGGAGCGCCTCGACCTCGGCGTCGAAGGTCGGGATATGTTCCGTCCGCCAGTCGTACGCGAGGCGGCGCACGCCGAGGGCCTCCAGCATGGCGGCGCGTTCCTCGGGACCGCGCCGTTTCGAGTCAAACGGCACGATGCACCACGCCACGAGATTGGTGCGGGCGAAGAGGCCCTCCGCGGGCAGGGTGGCGGCGTGGGATGCGGGCCGCGCGAGGACCATTGAGGCGAGGAGGAGCAGGCAGGCAGGACGCATGGCAGCGAGCGGAGGGTGCCGGAACGGGTTGGTGGGATGAAGTGCGAATCCGGCGGCTGTGCTGGTGGTACGAGGCTCCCGCCGAGCCGTACGGGTAACTCGTGGCCCGGCCCGTGGAGACTCCGCCCGCGTACGGCTCGCGAGGACTCTCGACCCACCGGTGGTGGTAGCGGTGAGTGCCGCGGCCGGATGCGGGTCCTGTCCGGTGGAGTGTGGCACCTTGCCCGGTGAGGCTCCGCCGAGCCGTCCGCAGGTGGAGTCTCCACGAGCGCCGGATCCCGCTTGCTCAGACGGCACACCGAGGGCTGGTCCATCCGGAGCGGAGCCACCGGTGATCTCCACGGTTCGCGGCCCGGCTGCCGCCTCTGGAATTCGCCGGGCCCGGTGTCCCGGACGTCAGCGAGCTTGCGTCCGAACCGTCCCCTCCGGCTCCATCCGGCCATGAACCGCGGCTTCGACGAATCGGCCATTCTGGCGATTGAGCGCCCGGATCCCAAGCTGTGGACCTATTACATCCTGTGCAGCCTCGTGTTCCCGCCGCTCGCACCGGTCCTGTTGCTGGTCCATTGGTTCCGCTATCGCACGTTGCGATACCGGTTCACCGAGGAGGGCGTCTCCATGAGCTGGGGGATCCTGTTCCGGCGCCAGATCCTGCTCCAGTACGCCCGCATCCAGGACATTCATCTCCAGTCGAACGTGGTGGAGCGCTGGCTGGGACTGGCCCGGGTGCTCGTGCAGACCGCCAGCGGCAGTGCGGCGGCGGAAATGACGCTGGAGGGACTCACGTGCTACGAGGAGGTCCGCGATTTCCTGTATGCCCGGATGCGGGGGGTCCGCGAACCTGCCACCCAGCGGGGGGAGGGGACCCCGGGCCTTGAAGCCGCTGGTGGCAGGGCTCCCGATCCCCTGGCTGAAGCCCTGCGCGAGGTGGCGGCCGAGCTTCGGGGACTGCGGGAGGATCTGGAATCCGGCGGACGCACTCCGGGAAAGGATGCCCATGGCTGACGGCTGGCGGCAGTTCACGATGCGCTGCCTTCGGGTGCCTCCGCCCCCTGAACCGCCCCTCGGCGCCCCGGGTTCGGAACGGGTCTTCCGGTCGGGACGCAACGCCCTTCGGCTCAGCCTCACCGTGTGGGCGTTTCAACAGGTGATAGCGGTGGTCGGACTGGCCTTCTGGCTGACGGTGCTCGGGGAGTGGCGGATTCTCCGGGAGACTCCCGTCAGGGAAGGGGACGTGCCGGCGGTCGGCCCGGAGGCCGACCCGGAGTTCATCGGGCCGCCCAAGGCCCGTGGGCGGGCATCGCGCCGCGTGGAAAGGCCTCGCGATCTGATTGCCCGACTGTCTCGCGGGACACCCGAGGGCCTCATTGGATGGTGGACCTTTTTCGAGCGGGTCGCCCTCGCCACCTTCGTGCTCCAGTTCCCCGTCACCTACGCCCTGCGCCGGCTGGAATACGAGCAACGCTGGTACGTGGTCACCGATCGCAGCCTCCGGCTGCGCAGCGGGGTGTGGACCGTTCGGGAAGTGACCATGAGCTTTGCGAACCTGCAGCAGATCACCGTAAGCCAGAATCCGCTGCAACGCCTGCTGGGCCTTTCGGATGTGCGCGTGCAGTCCGCGGGCGGCGGTGGCGGGATGCCGAAGCCGGATGCGGTCGGGGAGTCGGCCCACCTGGGGTACTTCCGTTCCGTGGACAACGGTGGCGAGATCCGGGACCTGATTGCCGCGCGGCTGCGTCAGTTTCGGGAAAGCGGTCTCGGGGACCCCGAGGAGGGGCGTCGCGCGACGATCGGACCGGCAACGCCTGCAGCCGGCACCGCCGCCCTTGCCGCCGCTGCGGAACTTCTGGAGGAGACCCGGGCCTTGCGTCGTGCTTGGAACCAGGCGTCCCGTCCCCCTGGCCCTCCCGGTTGAGCCGGGTCCTCATGCGGAAACAAACTCGACGGGACCCGCGGATCCGGGATCGTTACCGCGTGATGATGATCCGCTGTTCCCGCATCTCCCGACGCATCCTCGCCGGCCTGCTGCTCGCACCGGCGTTGCTCGACCCCACGCTGATCTTTGACGTGCGTGCGGCTGACTGGCTGCAATGGCGCGGACCCGGCCGCGAAGACCACTCTCCGGACACCGGCCTGTTGAAACGATGGCCCGAAGGTGGGCCGCGACAGTTATGGCTTTTCGAGAATGCCGGCCTCGGCTATGGCGGCTATTCCGTGGCCGGAGACCGCCTCTTCACCGTCGGCCTGCGCGGCGATGAGGAGTATTTGATCGCCGTGGACACCCGCAACGGCACGGAACTGTGGTCCACACCGATCGGCCCAAAGTACAGCAACGGCTGGGGCGACGGTCCGCGGATGACACCGACTGTGGATGGCGACCGGGTGTACGCCGTGGGCGGTCGGGGATTGCTCGTCTGCGCCTCGGTCGCCGACGGCGCCGTCCGCTGGCAGCAATCGCTGGTGGAGGATCTGGGTGGCGTGTTGCAGGACTGGGGCTACACGGAGTCCCCGCTGGTGGTGGGGGACCTGCTGGTCTGCACCCCGGGCGGACCGAAGGGCACCATGGCCGGGCTCGACAAGCGGACTGGCGCCGTTCGCTGGCGCACGACCGGACTCACGGACAGCGCGCAGTACGCCTCGCCGATCGTCATGGAGCACGGCGGGCGACCCCAGGTTGTGCAATTGGTCATGAAAAGGTTTTTCGGCGTGGATCCGCGGTCCGGGGAGGTGCTGTGGACCTCGGACTTTCCCGGCACGGTGGCGGTGATCCCGACGCCCATCCAATGGAACGGGATGGTGTACGTGACCGCCGGCTATGGCGTCGGCTGCAAGGCGGTGCGCCTTGGCGCCGACCATTCGGTGGAGACCGTGTATCAGAACAAGGTCATGAAAAACCACCACGGCGGCGTGTTGCGCGTCGGGGACCACCTCTACGGCTACAGCGACGGGCCTGGATGGGTGTGTCAGGACTTCAAGACCGGTGAGGAAGTGTGGTCGAGCAAGAACCTCGGCAAGGGAGCGGTCCACTACGCGGATGGCATGCTGTACTGCCTCGATGAACGCAGCGGGGACGTGGCGCTGGTGGAGGCGAGTCCGCGGGGCTGGAACGAACGGGGCCGCTTCCGGCTCTCGCCCCAGAGCGAGCTCCGGCATCCCCAGGGCGCCATCTGGCCCCATCCCGTAGTGGTCAACGGCCGCCTGTATCTCCGCGACCAGCAATACCTCCATTGCTACGACGTCCGGGAACACTGACGGCCCCTCCGCGTCCGCCGCCGTGTCGCCCCCAAGGATCCGGCGTTCCGGGCAATGGCCCACACCGCGGCCACCCCAACGCCCATCAAGCGAGCGGGGACCTTTCGGGTTCCGCCGCCGTCTCAATGCCCGGCAAACGACACGCGAGACCGGAGTCGGCGAGACCTACCTTGGGGGACTTGATCAGGCGCTTGCCGAAGTTCTCGTAAAACGGCGGCACGACACGGAGTTGCGCAGGGGTTTCGAGCACACCGAGCCACTGCGCAATGGTCGGCACGCTCACCCCCAGGGGAGGGGCCAAGCACTGGAACCTCGCCGGAACGAGTCCGGCGTTTGACCTTCGGTGGCGCGCGAACTCGCTGGCGCAAAGGGATCGTTCTCATCGTGTCTGACGCTGTTGGCGTCAATGGATTCCGACCCGACCGAGCCGGCGGATTTCGGAGCACCATCGTGGCGCGCGGCTACCACCAGCATCCCGTTTGCTCCGATGAGCGCACAATTGCCTTGTGCAGTGCGCCGCTGTGTGTGCGGAGGCGACCCACGAGCCGAGACAGGGACATGGTTGCCGCGACGGGAGGAAATGCGGGCCGTCTCTCCGTCGGTTTCCCGGAGTGATCAACATTCCGGCCTCGCGAGAGCCGCTGCGTCTGCGGTGCGTGATGCGGGCGCTTGGACCTTAGATTCTGGCACGCCGGTGACAATGGGCGACCGCTTCATCCTCAAGATGCCAGCGGACCAGGCAATGTGCTTTTTTCGGCTCTACCGACCTTGATTGGCGGAGGGATCGGTTCACTGGAAACAATGGGACCGCAATCAACGTAGCTGACATTGTGAATGGACACGCGCTCAATTTGCACCCGGGCGGAACGCTGTGGGTTCTGGGGGCGGGATGGCTGGGGATCCTGTGACTTCCGCAGAAATGAGCGACGCGCCATGGGCACCAGCCCCTCGGCGTCGGTGGTCCTCGAGATTCCGAGACCCGGGAATGCTGCTGTGGCAGGGCCCTGAAGCGGTTCGGCGCCGCCTTTCAACGCGACCTCATGGACGCGGGCGTTGCCCGTCGGCCGGGTGGCGCCGCAGGCCGATGACGATTCGCGGCAGCAGCAGCACGGAAGCCGCCAGCATCAGCGAGATCAGGACCGCGGCGACGAGTTTGTCCGGGTTGCCGGCGGCGTACTGCTGCCATCCGGCGGCGGCACGCCACCCGAAGATCAGGGCGAGAAAGCCGGTCGTGAACAACGCCGTCCACACCGCCCACCGGTGGCCCCGGTGGACCTGCCAGCCCCAGAACAGTGACAGCGCGCCGAACGTGCCGCCGGACATCAGCGCCGTCCTCGCCTTCTCCGGGTTCGAGAGATACCCCGCGACACCGGCCAGGATGAGAAACGCGCCATACACCATGACCAGACGTCCCAAGTTGACTCCCATGACGTGAACGCTGCGCCGGATTCACGGCGGGAACCAGCGGGAAATGCCGCAAACGCGCGGCGCGGCGATGGAATGGAACCCGACGGGAGAGGCGGCGGCGTCCCCGCGCCGCGTCCCGGGTGATGGCTCCGCTTGACGCCAACCCGCCCCCTCATAACTTCGCGGCGATTGAAGACCAAGGTTGAGGTGCCAGCGTCCGGGGCGGCTGTCGAGGACTCGAATCTGCAGCATCTGAAAATCTTCCGGGACTCCGGCAGAGGCTCCTGGGCGGGGGTTCCGGACTCGGACTGGAATGACTGGCACTGGCAGTTGAGGCACCGGATCACCTCGTTGCAACAACTCGAACCGCTGCTGCCCACCCTGACCCCGGAGGAACGTGCGGGCATCCTGCTGGCAGGGCAGTCCAAGCTCGCCCTGGCGATCACGCCGTACTTCTTCAATCTCGTGGATCCTTGGGACCCGGACTGTCCGGTCCGCAGGCAGGTGATCCCGAGGATCGAGGAGACGCACACGGCGCCCTGGGAGTCCAGCGATCCGGTCGGAGAGGACTCCCATTCACCCGTCCCCGGCCTGGTGCACCGCTACCCCGACCGGGTGCTGATGCTGGTCACCGACCGCTGTGCAGCCTACTGCCGCTACTGCACCCGCTCGCGGCTGGTGAGCAACGCCAGCGGTTATGACTTCCACCCCGACTTCGAGCGGCAGCTGGCCTACATCGCGGCGCATCCGGAGATCCGGGACGTGCTGTTGAGCGGGGGCGACCCACTGCTCCTGAGCGACGACAAGCTGGACCATCTGCTGGGCCGGCTTCGGGCCATCCCCCATGTGGAGTTTCTGCGCATCGGCAGCCGTATTCCGATCTTCATGCCGCAACGGATCACCCCGGCCCTGTGCGGGCGGTTGCGCCGGCACCATCCGTTGTTCCTGAGCATCCACACCAATCACCCGCGGGAGTTGACGTTGGAGGTCCGGGAGGCGCTTGGCCGGCTGGCCGATGCTGGCATCCCTCTCGGAAACCAGTCGGTGCTGCTGCGGCACGTGAATGACCGGCCGGAGGTGATGCTGGCGCTCGTTCAGAAGCTCCTCCTGTGCCGGGTCCGCCCCTACTACCTGTACCAGTGCGACCTGATCTCGGGCTCCGCCCACCTGCGGACCAGCGTGCGCGAGGGTCTGGCGATCATGGAGGCCCTGCGCGGGCACACCACGGGCTATGCCGTGCCTCAATACGTGATTGATGCCCCCGGCGGCGGGGGAAAGGTGCCGGTGCAACCCGAGTACGTGCTCAGCCACAACCATGACCGCGTCGTGTTGCGCAACTACGAGGGGCGGATTTTTGAGTATCCGGAGTCCGCTGGCGGAGCGCCAATGGTCGTCGGCGAGGAGACGGGGCGGCCCACCCTGGGATTCGTGGAACCGCCGTCGCCTTCGGCCGCATCGCAACTGTCCCGTTACTTCCCCAAGTTTGGCTAGCCCGGCGGTTTCCCTCGCCGGCGGCCCCGGCATGATGGGCCGCGCTGCAAGCGTCCGATGCCGACCCTCCACCGCTATCTGCTCCGACAGACGCTGGCCACCTGCCTGCTGACGGTGGCGACGTTCACGCTCGTCCTGCTGCTGGGGAACGTGCTCAAGGACGTGTTCGACCTCATCGCCGTCGGTGCCCTGACTCCGGGTGCCGCGTTGCGGGCGATCGCACTGCTGCTGCCCTTCGCGTTCTCCTTTGCGCTGCCCATCGGCATGCTCACCGCGTCGTTGCTGGTCTTCAGCCGGTTGAGTGTGGACCAGGAACTGACCGCCATCCGGGCGGGGGGCATCAGCCTGGTGGCGGCGATCACACCGGTGTTGCTGCTGGCGCTGGTGATGACCGGCGTGAGCGCGACGCTCAACATGGTCGTGGCGCCCCGGTGCCGGGTCGCCTTCAACGACCTCCGGGACACCCTGGCGCGGCAGAATCCCACGGCATTCATCGGCGAAGGGCGCTACGTCACCCTCGGACATCTCACGCTCTACGCGAAGGAGGTGCGCGGGAACCAGCTCAGGGACGTGCTGATCTATGGCACGACCAATGTCGTCCGGGACGGTGTCACCCTGCGCATGCGGGATCTGGACGTATGGGCGCCGTCGGCGGAACTGGTGATTGGCACCAACGGGTTTCCCGAGGCGCTGCGGTTGCGGGACCTGCAGGGGCTCCGCCTCACCAGCGAGGGCTGGCAGTCGGGTTTTTTGTCGGAGCACCTGGAGCCCATTCGCGGATTCCGTCCGGGTGGCCGCCTGAAACCCAAGATGAGCCTCATGACGTATCCCCAGCTTCGCGAGGAGCTGGCGCAGCGCCGCGAGGAGGGCGTGCCTGCCGGTCCGGTGCTGGTCCACCTCCACAAGCAACTGGCCTTCGCCTTTGCCTGCCTGGCGTTCCCCATGGTGGGCATCCCCCTGGGCATCCGCGTTCATCGCCGGGAGACGAACATCGGCGTGGCCATCGCCCTGGCGTTGCTTGCGGTCTATTACAGCTTCGTGATTCTCGGGCACGCCTTTGAAACCCGGTCGGCGTATCATCCGCACCTGCTGTTCTGGATCCCCAACGTTGCGTTCCAGGGCATCGGGATGTTCCTGATCTGGCGGGCCAATCGCGGCTGATGGGGCGTGCCGGGGTTGGCCGCGTCGCGGCCGCCCGAAGACCCGGCGACGGTGCGGTCCTACTTGTACGCGACCGCGGCGCTGTGGCTGTCATTCAGCGCGATCGTCTTGAAGTCCCGGAAGCCCACCTCCCGGCACCAGCCCTGGAAGTCGGCGGCGGAGAAGTCGAACGCGTCGCCAAACTCGATCAACATCAAGTCGGAATGAACATCAACGCCCCCCTGTCTTGGCGGCAATGTCCCGTGCATCGTAGACACCAAACCATCGCTGACTGCCTGAGGGTGAACCCCGGACCTCGAAGGTGATCGGGGCGTCCGCCGTCGCCCACCCGGGTGCCGCATGGATTTCAAGGAGGCCATTGCTGTCCTCGGCGCTGGACTCCTCGACGCGGTAGGTGACCACCACCCCGCTGTCCGCGCTGGTCCAGCGGGCATCCTCCAGGCTGACATCAAACTCCAGCGCAGGCCGCTCGTTCACGAGGAGGGTGAATCGTCCCGGTGGCTGGGAGGCGAATCCGGTGGCTGCGGGCAGCCGCCAGGGGCCGGGGCCGGCGGGAACCTGCCAGCGGACACGGGAGTTGCCATCGGTGGCCCGGCAGTAGTGCATCGGCAGCGATCCGAGCCAGCTCGGGTAGGTGAGGGGTGCGGTATCCGACTCGAGGGTTGCGGGGGATCCCGCCAGTTCGCGGAATCGCTCCCGTGCGGCCGCCAGCTGGCCCGCCGTGGTTTCGCCAAAATTTCGGGGCGCCTGCCGGATCCACGCAATCAGGTCGGCAAGTTGCCCGGGTTCGAGCCCGTCCTCCAGGCCTTCCGGCATGAGCGAGCGGTCTGATGGGAACAGCCGGGCCATGTCGGCGCGGGCGATCACCTCACGGGTCCCTCCGGGTTGCACCACGGTGAGATGGGTCGAGGTTTCGTCCCGGACCACTCCGGTGAAGGACCGTCCATCCTGGGTCTCCACGGTCCAGGCGGCGTAGCGCGGTTCGATGGCGGCGTTCGGATCCAGGATGGCCACGAGGAAGTCCGTTCCTGATTTGGACCGGAAGGCGGCAACATCCGGACCGACCTCGTGTCCGACACCCCGCAGGAGGTGGCATGAAGCGCACAAGTGCTCGAACAGCGCGGCTCCCGCGTGTGGATCGCCGGCCCGGTGGGCCGCCGGAGCGAAGCGATCGAGCACCTGGGAGCGGTCGGAATCGGCCGGAGGCAGCAGTCGGCTTGCCCGGGTGGCCCGCGCGACCTCCGGGGATTGCCGCAGCCGCTCACGCTGCGCGGGGGAAAGCTCGCCCCCCTGGACACGTCCGTCCTCCACGGCGGACAACAGGACGTCGGCCCAGGCCTCGCGCGCCAGGAGCACTCCGATCAGCTCTGCACGGCGCCCCGGGGAGCGGTCGGGCCAGCGCTCCAAAATTCGGATCGCCACGGCCGGTGTCTCCTGACGCCGCAACGCGCTCAGCACGGCGCCGCGGATGGCGGACGGCAACTCGAGCTCGAGCATCCCGAGCAGTTCTTCGCGCCGGTCCTCGCGAACGCGGGCCGATTCGCCGAGGAGCGTGGCGGCGGCCAGGCGAACGCTTTCGGGCTGGCCTGCGTCGGGAATGAATGCCGCCGCGGAATCGCCAAAGCGCGCTTCCAGCGTTGCCATGGCGGCTGCAACGTCCGGATTTGCGGCGAGGTCCTGGACCATCAGCGGGCGCGATGCCAGAGCGGCCAGCAGGTGCAGGGCTTCGGAGGTGGCTTCAATGGAGAGGTCGCGTTCCGGGGGGAATGCCGCCACCAGCCAACGCGTGACCGCCTGGGTCCGTTCCGCCGCGATGAGCGAGTCGAGCGCCGGACGCCGCAGGGCGGCCAAGGCGTCGGAGGTCGCCATGGCGGCGAGCGTCATTGCGAAGGATTCCGGGGACGCCAGCACCGAACTGAGAATTGCGGCACGAGCCCAGGGATCGGCCGCATCGCGGGCGGCCAGCTGCGCCAGGGCTGTGCCGGCAGCCGGGTCGTGGAATTCCCCCAAGGTGAGCGCGAGCTGAAAGCGCACCCCGGGATCCGGGTCCTCCACACTGAGGAGGAGGGGCTCGGGGACGGCAGCAGGGTCCGCACCGACCTCCGCCAGCCGGATGGCAAAACGGCGCAATCGGGGATCTCCGGACGTCAACGCGTCGGCCAGCCAATCCTCCGGAAGGGCCTCCCAACGCGACAACACTGCGAGGGCCTGGGCGCGGATCGGCGCCGGAAAATCCGGTCCGGCGATCCGCCGGACGGCATCCCGGACCGAAGGGTCGCTGGACGCTTGCGACAAGATCAGCAGCCGGTGGGCCAGATCACGCTCAACCCCGTTGGGGGATGCGAGGACTTCGGCGAGGGCCGTGGGGTCCAAGGATGCCAAATTTCTCACCGGCCGCGGCGGAGCGTTCTGCGGCACCACCCGCCACAGGCGGCCGGTGCCGGCTCCGGCCCGGACGTCCAGTTCGGCCAGACGGTCCTCCGGAATCCATCGCGGGTGCTCGACCACGAACCGGTGCATGTCCACCACCCAGAGCGCGCCGTCGGGTCCGGTGCGGACCTCCACCGGGCGGAACCAGTGGTCGGTGGTTGAGAGAAATTCCGAGGCGCCCTCGCCTGGTGCGCGCCGGGTGCGAAAACTGACTCCGTCCGTTTCCAGGAGGGCCCGTCGTACCAGGTTGTGCACCGGCTCGCAGACGAATCCGTTGCCCGTGAAGGCGTCACCCAGCAGCGAATCCCGGTAGATCTCCGGTCCGCAGGCGCTGGTCAGGTGGTTGGCGGTATGCGGATCATTGAAGCGCTCCAGGGTCCGGCTGGCGGGATACACGCGTCCGATGTCCGCCTCCCCGGGCAGCACCCGTCGTGTGCCCGGAGGGCCGGCGTGTGGGTTGCGGCGTGAATACCGGTCAGGCAGTGGGAAGTGCCAGAGCAGGGCCCCGTTGTCATTGCCAAACCATTCGTCGAAGTCGTCACGGATCCGACCCTGCTGGCTCACGCCCGCCAGGGCCTCCAGATGCCCGGTGTCCGGATCGAAACGGAAATCGCGGTTCCGGCAGTCCACCACGGCGCCGGACCGAAGGTTGGTGATCGTGCCGCCGAACAGGGATCCGGAGCCGTACACCCAGCCGTCGAGGCCCCAGCGCAACCCGTTGACCCGAGCCTGTAAGTTGTGGGTGGCAAACCCGGTGAGCAGCCGCGTCGCCGTCCAGCCCGGCCTGGGTTGCACCGTGCCGGCGTCGGGACCGGGCTGCGCACCGGATGTTGCGGGAGCGATCCACCAAACATCCGGAGCGGCACAGACCAGGACGCCGTCCCGCCAGGTCATGAGTCCCGTGGGAAACGGCAACCCTTCGGCAATCCGCTCCGCCGTGTCAGGCCGCCCGTCGCCGTCGCTGTCGTGCAGCACGGAGATCCGGCCGCCGGGCCGACCCTCGCCGTCGAGTCCGGAGGGATAATCCCGCATCTCGCAGACCCACACCCGGCCGTCCGCCCCAAAATCCACGGCGACGGGTGCGTCCACCAAGGGCTCCGCTGCGACCAGTTCCACCCGGAGTCCGGGACGCGTGCGGAATGCGCTGAGCGTTGCCGGCAGTGGAAGGGGAGGAGGCAGGCGGGCCTGCCGGGGGTCGGCACGGAAGGTCGCCGGCAGCAGGTCGAGCACCGTCGAGACGATCAGGTCCTCGATTTCCGCGGACAGCCGTTGTGGCCGGTCGTAATACCACAACGACGACTCCGCCTCATAGCCGCCCTCGGCAAGGATGCGCCGGGAGGGGATGTAACAGGGCACATCGTTCGCGTAGGCGTTGATCCAGATCCGGGAGGCGTCGAGCTCCTGCTTGAGTCGCAGCGCATAGTCCACGACCACCTCGCCGCCAAGGAACACCATCGCGAGCTGATCGCCGAAGGCCCACGTCTGGACGGGATAGGGGAGAGATTCCGGCAGCGGCTCGCCACGGTCCAAACGCGCAAGCCACTTGCGTGCATGATAGCCCACGATGCCGGACTCCGCGGCCCTTTGCTCCCAATCGGTCCGGGTGAAATGCGGCTGGAAGGGCAGCGCCAGGGTGCGCAGCCGGCAGATGGGGGCTGCGGTGATCGGGGTGAGGGGCAGGTCCAACAGCCGGGCGGCCTCCGAGGCCAGCGCCTCGCCATGCTGTTGCACAAGTTCCAGGCTGCCGCGCGGGTCCGGATTCGCATCGGCGCCGCAGCCGATGGCCACGAGGGCGATGGCGTCGGGATGCGCCCGTTCCAGCGCCGCGGCGGCGACACCGGCCCAGTCCCCGTGCGTCGCGTTCAGATCGCCCCCGAGCGTCGTGCAGTGGCACGCGTAATTCACCAGCACCGCACGCAGCCGGCCCTCGGGGGAACTGACCCGGAGCAGCGGCAGATCATGATCCACGGGGCCGCCTGCCGTGCGCCGGTTCTTCGCGAACCCGACCGTTCCCTGTCCCCAGGCCAGCCTTGCCGGCTGACGGTTCTGCAGGGCGGTCACCGCCGCCTCCTCCAGCCGGTCGGTGAAGAACCCGGTGTAGGCATCCACGGCCTCCTGGTCGTCGGCCGCGATGTCGGCGGCAAAGATGTTGGGCGCCGCGCCCGTGAGGCAGGGGGCGCTGTGGGTGTGGGTGACCGTGATGGCCACCCGGTCCGGCGGGAGTTGAAGGCGCTGTGACAGGCGCATCCGCACCGTCTCGGTCACGGCCGAGGGAAGAATGCAGTTGTCCACGGTCAGGAGCACGGCGGCATTTGGATCCGCCCCCAGCGCGAGGGCCCGGGCATGGATCGGCAGCAGCACGGCATCCGGCGGCGGGAGCCCGGCGCGCGAGGCGTACCCCATGAGCCGGACGGGATGGCGGGGCGAAATGTCCACTCGTGCGACGCCGGCGGGCATCCATCCCGGATCTGCGGGAGGCGTGCCGCATCCGCCGGCGAGGCCCATCACGGCCAGCAGGAGGAACAGGCGGTCCAAACGGCACCGGAGGGCTCGTTTCATGGCGCCAATCTGTGCGGCGCCTGTCCGCATGGGAAGCGTGTTCCCCGTCGCGGGCATCCTCCCGGCGTTGGACCAGCGGTGTGAAGAACCCCGAAGACGGCGACCTCACACGCCCCGGAGCAGGGGCGCAGGAGATTTCCCTTCGTGTCGCCCTGTCGCCGTATGGCCGTCCCGTGCACTGCGGGTTGCCTGTGCCGGTGGCGTCATGCAATGTTCCACAATGGCTCCGGGCACATTGGGACGTGGAAATGGGGACTGGCTGGGCGTGTGCGCCGCGGCGGTCATGAGCTTCCAATCGCTGGCGGCCGGCGCGGACTGGCCGGCGTGGCGTGGTGCGGCGGCGCAGGGTGCTGCGGGACCCGGGAAATATCCGGTGGCCTGGTCGGCCGATTCCATCGCCTGGAAGGTGCCGCTGCCAGGCAAGGGTACTTCGACCCCGATCGTCTCGAACGGGCGGATCTATCTGACATCCCCGTCCGACGGTGAGGACGCCGTCCTCGCGTTTGACCTGGACGGGAAAAAGCTTTGGGAGACACGGCTCGGTCCGCTGAGCGATCCCAAGCACCGTTCGCTGGCCTCCAGTTGCAACGCGTCGCCGGTGACGGACGGGGAGGCGGTTTACGTGTACTTCCGGAGCGGACATTTCGCTGCGGTGAACACCGATGGAACCGTGCGGTGGAAGCGGAATCTGACGGACCAGTTCGGGACGGAGAACCTTTACTGGGACACGGGGACGTCGCCGGTGGTGGTTGGAGATGTAGTCCTACTGACCCGCCTTCACGATGGGGATTCCTGGGTGGCTGCCTTCGATCGCATGACGGGCGCGTTGCGCTGGCGGCAGGCGCGCAATTTCAAGTCGCCGCCGGAGAACAACAACGGGTACGCCACACCGGTCGTGGTGGAGCATGAAGGGGAACCGGCGGTATTGATCTGGGGATCGGACCACCTCACAGCGCACGCCGTCAGCGACGGGCGGGTCTTGTGGACGGCGGGGGGCTTCAATCCGGACGGGACCGGTTACTGGCCGGCGATTGCGACTCCGGTGGTGCAGGACGACCTCGTCGTCGTGCCGGTGGGGCGGGACGACCGACCGGGACAGGCGCGGGTGTTTGGCGTGAGGCTGGGCGGTTCGGGGGACGTGTCGGACACCCGGATTGCCTGGCGTCGCGGGGACCTCGGAGTCTTCGTGGCCGCACCCGCGGCGTCGGGCCACCGGGTGTACCTGCTCCGTCACCGGGGCGAGGTGGTGTGTCTGGACCCGAAGACCGGCAAGACCTTGTGGACCGGAGCGTTTCCGAGAACCAGCGCTCCGTACTACGCATCCCCCGTGGTGGCCAACGGGGTGCTCTATGCGGCACGCGAGGATGGCGTGGTGTTCGCGGCGCGCGTGGGTGAACGCTTTGAGCTTTTGTCGGAAAATCCAATGGGGGAACGCATCATCGCGACCCCGGTTCCCGCGGCGAACCGTTTGATTCTGCGGGGGGATGACCACCTCTTCTGCATTGCCGGCACCGGTGGGTGAAGTCGCCGGCCGGATTCAAGGCCCCCAGTGCGGCGGTTTCTCCTGATGCTGGCGGAGCCGTTCCTGTTCGCCGGATTCCAGGTCCTCGCTGAGCTGTTCGAGCCGCTTACGGAGGCGTCCCAGCTCCCGGTCCTGCTCCGTGACCACCGCGTTGAGCTGATCGCAGAGGTGCTCAAGATGCGCCACCGCCCCCTCGAGGCGGGCGAATCGCTCGTTTACGGAGGGTGCGCTCATAGCTCGTCCTGACGATCCGCGAAAAACAACTGCCACGCCCTGGGGTAGTCGGCCTCCGGAACCAGCACCCGGGCCTCGCGGTCGAGGTCTTCGTCATCTTCCGGAAGCGCCGGATCCACCCACTCGGTGGTTGCCGGGATGCCGTGCTTTTCCAGCCACACCACCAGGAGGTCGGTCTTGATTCGCGGACCGGTGAAAAAGTGCCGCATCGGTTCACGCTGGGACGCCGAGCGGCTCCTGGCAACGGGCAATTGGTTCACCGGCAATCGGGTCAGCGCGCGAACGGGTTTTTGCGGCGGGTCCCTCCCCGGGCGGGTGTCGCGGGTCCGTTTGTGAACGGGTTCGCCGCGGTGTCCGATCGCGCCCGGTTGGCGGCCGGCCGATGCACGACACCCCAGGCCAGCCAGACCCAGCCGGCCGGCCAGTGAAGGATCCACACTGCGGCAAATCCTGGGGCCCGCAGCCAGAGGGTCGCGTAGAGGAGGATACCGGCGGTGGGGATGAGTGCGGCAGGGAGCAGCGCCGCCGCCGCGATCCGGATCGCCCCGCCCAGGCTGAGTTCCCGGCGTAGCAACCATCCCAGAATCCATGCGGGCAGCGCGTGGAGCAGCGCCACCACCCACCAGGAGGACATCAATGCGAGGAAACCTCCGATCGCGATGAGGGCGAGCCCAGGGGTGCGCCAGGCACCCCAAACAGCCGGCGCGGTGCCCCGGTCGAGCGGCAGTTCCAACGATGCCGGATAAGGCAGATGCAGGGTGCCCAGGACTCCGCGGAATACCGCCTGGGTCCGCGACAACTCCAGTTGAAGATCTCCATTGAGGCCGAGGACACCGGTGGCGTCCGGATCAGCGACCAGTGCAAACCGCGGGCTTGCTGCCAGCAAATCCGCCCCGGAACCGGGCCAGTCGAAGAAGCCGTTTTGAATGGATGCCGGTCCGTCGGGGAGAGCCGCCAGTGCCGTATGCACCACGGGGAAAATGACCTGCCGGAGGCTCCAGACGAA
Source organism: Verrucomicrobiia bacterium (assembly GCA_019634635.1). NCBI lineage: Bacteria > Pseudomonadati > Verrucomicrobiota > Verrucomicrobiia > Verrucomicrobiia bacterium. Next base: position 133,295 of record JAHCBB010000011.1, on the reverse strand, counting down.
TCCGGCGACGACGAACCCGGCGAACAGGGTCTGAAACATCAACAAATGCCACCAGGAGACTCCGGCGAAGGCGGCGAGGCCGCGTCCGGTGAAGGGCTGCCAGGCCCCAAGCAGGTCGAGACACCGCCCCGGGAGGGAGCGCCATCCGGGGCTTTGGTGCTCGACTGCCATGGGACGCAACCGTGCTGCGCGTGTGCAGGAGGTGCCAGACCCGAATGCGTGTGTCCGCGGGCCTCAACCCGGATGACACCGGGGGGGAGATCCGCCGATGGTGCCCGGCAGGCGACGAGCAGGCGCGATCGGGTCCCCGCCGGACGGTGCGCGATTTCGGAGGTTTAGGACGCCTTGGGTGCCGGCGCCGTCTGGCCCGGTTGCTGAACCACGACGAGCGGCACCGGGAATCGGAGCTTCATGACGTCGTCCACGAGGACCTCGATGTGGTACACGCCGGCGACGGGAAACTCGATTCCGGGGAAGACGCTGACGAGCGTGGCCGACTGGGAGGGATCGGGGAGTTGGAATTTCGAGGCGCTCTTGCGGATGACCTGCTGGCCGTCGGGACCCACCAGTCGGACCTGCTCGGTGAACTGGCCGATTCCGGCGCACCAACGGTTGATGACGCAGACCTTGGGGGCGGAAATTGGCACCTGCGGCACGCGGATCACGCCGAGGACCCCGATGAGGATCAGGTTGCCGGAGGCCTCGGCCCGGACATCCTCACACAGCAGCGAACATTGAAGGTCGGGAAGAATTCGATTCGGAGTCATTAAGAAGGGCCAAGGTTCCAGCCGGTCCCGGAACGGTCAAAGGATTTCACGGAGCCCGGATGCCTGGGCGGCGGCCCGCGCCGTGTTGGCGAGGAGCATGGCGATGGTCATCGGGCCGACGCCGCCCGGATTGGGCGTGATCCAGCCCGCGATCGGCGCCACCTCATCGAAGGCAACATCACCCACCAACCGGCTGCCGCCGCGGGCCGCCGGGTCGGGAACCCGGTTTACGCCGACATCCACAACCGCAGCGCCCGGCCGGATCATGTCGCCCCGCACATACTCGGGAACTCCAAGGGCGGCGATCAGGATGTCGGCCCGCCGACAGTGTGCAGCGATGTCCCGGGTCCCGCTGTGGCACACGGTCACCGTGCAGTTGGCGTGCGGCGCCTTCTGAACCAGCAGCGCCGCCATCGGTTTGCCCACGATGTTCCCGCGCCCCAGGACCACCACTTCGGCGCCATCCAGCGCCACTCCGGAGCGGATCAGGAGCTCCTGGATGCCACCCGGGGTGCAGGGGACGAATCCCGATCGGTCCCCGAGGGATAGTTTGCCCACGTTCACCGGGTGGAAGCCGTCCACATCCTTCTCCGGCGAAACCCGTCCATAAACCTTCGGGGCATCCATGGAGGGGGGGAGGGGTGCCTGGATCAGCAGTCCGTGCCATCGCGGGTCGGCATTGATCCCCTCGATCAAATCCACAAGGGCCGGCTCCGGGGTGTCTGATGGCAGGACGCGCGTCTCGGACCGGAACCCGAGCTCCGCGGCCTTTCTCTCCTTCATGCCGACGTACACCTGGGAGGCGGGGTCTTCGCCGACCCGGATGAACATCAGGCCCGGCACGACCCCGCGGGCCTTGAGCGCGGCCACCGAGGCGGCCGTTTCGGCATGGACGCCTGCGGCAATGGCGCGGCCGTCAATCAGCTGGCCCATGGCATGTCTCGCGCGGCGGACCACACGGTTCAGGGAGCCAGCTCGATGGTCTGGATCTTCAGCACGGGCGTGCGCCATCGGGAATCCCGGTACTCCTCGCCTTCAACCCGCACCCGCTGGCCCACGAACTTCCTGAGGTCGGCCTGCGGCTCCAGAAAGAGATAGTTCATCACGCCCTGATTGTATTCGGCCTCGCGGAGTTCGTACTCCGTCGGTGCCTGCGGGCTCCAGGTCTTGCGGACGATCCCTTCGCGCAGGACCTGCCGCGGGCTGTCGGGGACAGGATCAGGGGCGCGGGGTGGTTCGGAGTCGGATGTCAGCACGGGATACGTTGGCACTCCCGGCAACCGTCGGGATGCCTGATCCTTGGGCGAGCCGCGTCGGGGCGTGGGCGCCGGTGAGGCCTCGTCCGGATCGGTGGATTCCGGTTCGACCACGGGCTCTTCGGGAGGGATGGGAGCCAGGGCGTCGGTGGGCTGGGCGGCTGGGAGTGATGCCGGAGGGGGGGCGGGTGCGGCGATCGCGCTCCGGACGGGCGGAGGAACGGGGGTGCCTCCCGGGGCATTCACCGGTTGGTCCTCCCGAGGCTCAGCAAATGGCTCACGAACGGGCTCACGAACGGGCACCGTCGCGAGCGGGCGCGTGGGTGGGGTGGGGCGCTCCGGTGCGGGTGATCGAACGACCGCGGAGGAAGGGGGCGGGACGGATGGGGCAGCCTCTGCAGAAGGCATCGGGCGAACCGGTGTAAGGGCAGGGGCGGGGACGGGCGTGGCGGCGACGCTTCCCGGCGGCGCCAGCAACCGCGTGGCGACATAGGCGACCGCGCCGGCTGGCGGGGCGATTTGTACCCAGTCACCCCGATCGCGAATTCGCCGGACCTTGCCGCCCCGGGGCAGGCTGCCGAGCACGCTGTAATTCAGGCCGGGACCGGTCCGGTAGTTGAGTTTGGGCGACTTCACGGTGCCGTCCGATCCGACGCCGGGCCGGTGGACCCACAGGGCGACGGAGTCCGGCATCGCAACCCGGCTCCACGATTCGCGTCCGCCGGCCCCGGACACCTCGCCGAGGACCATCAGGGGATCCCCTTTGCGGAGAGAGGCCAGGACCTCGGCATCGCGCGACGGTTGGGCGCGGAGGTTGGTGCGGTCCGCGGTGACCACGGCGCGGTTTGGGGGCTGCGCGGCGGCGGCGGAAAACCACGCGGCCACCAGGGCGGTCAGAAGGCGAACGAACGTTTTCATGTACCGGGGATCGGGAGCGCTCCGGGGAGATCAAGACCCGGGGACATCGTCCGGGACTCGTGCCGGCGGCCGCAAGAGGGATTTGACCTCGGCCTCGCTCATGACGCGCCACCGTCCGGGGGGGAGTTCGCCGAGGGGGATGGGGCCGATCTGGACGCGTTGGAGCCGTTCCACCGGGTGGCCGATCGCCTCGAAGAGGCGGCGCACCTCGTGATTTTTTCCCTGGCGCAACTCCAGATCCACGGTGCTGCGGGTGTTGTTGGCGCTGACCACGCGGACCCGCTCGGCGCGCAACACCTCGCCGCCATCGCGGATGCCCTGGGTGAAGGTGGCGATTTCGGGCGAGGTCACCCGTCCGGCCACCACGGCCCGGTAGCGTTTGCTGATCCCGTAGCGGGGGTGGGTGAGGTGGAGGCTGAACTCACCGTCGTTGGTCAGGAAGATCAGCCCTTCGCTGTCGCGATCGAGTCGTCCCACGGTGAAGAGGTGTCCCCATTCCTTGGGCAGCAGCTCGGCCACCACCTGGCGGTCGCCGGGATCCCGTCGGGTGCAAAGGATGCCCGCCGGCTTGTGCAGGGCCACATACAACTTGCGTCGCGGGCGCACCGGGCGGCCGTCCACAGTGACGTGGTCGGACCGGGGATCCACCCGGGTACCAAGGACCCGGACCGGGTTTCCGTTGAGGGAGACCTGCCCTTCCAGAATCAGCCGCTCGGACTCCCGTCGGGAGGCCACCCCGGCGTCGGACAGATACTTTTGGAGCCGAATGGCCCGGGGACGATCCGAAGGGCCCGGGTCCATCACTCCGCGGGACGGGTCTTGCGCAACCCGATCACGCGGTCGCCATCCTTCCACTGCTGGCGCGACTTCAGGAGGGCGACGCGTTCAAAGCGCTTCAGGACATTGCGCTTGGCGGTGGTGGTTCCGGCGCTGCGGAGGCTGCGATGCTGTGACATAGGGCGTGGTCGGCTGGAAGGCCGTTGATGGACGGCCCGGCCGGAGCCCACACCAGTATCAAGCCGGTGCGGGGTTGCCAATGCGTATTTTGTTTGGAAGCCGATGCGTTTGACATCGGCAAGTTTGGTCGGGAATCCAGGGTGGTCGGGCGGGTGGCGGGACGCCGGGTGACATCGAGGTTGATGGTGAGTTGAGGGAGGGACTGGTGCGGGGGGAGGACCACCGGTTTGGTGGCATCACGATCCGCGGTCGGTTGCCGGGCGGATCCGCTTCCAGGCCTGCGTGTCCACGCGGTAGAAGGCGCGGCGCCGGTTGCGACGTCCGATGAAGCGGCAAGGGGCATGCATACGCCGTGGCGGAAACACAGCGTAGGAGGACGATTGCCCAAGCGCGGCAGAAACAGCCGAAGGGCTGCGAACCGATTCCGCCATCATCTGCCTCATCGGCTCTCATCTGGACTTCGATCTCCCGAACCCGCCACCCCTCACCCACTCAAAGTCACCTTGAGCCTTTGATCCGGAAGAGCTCGGCATCGCTGGAAACGGACGCCGAAAAGACGGTCGAATTGTCCGGCGCATCCACCAGCACCTCGCCGGCAGACCGCCAGACCTTGAGATCGGTCGTGGATTCGATCTCATAGCGGACACCGGGAAGGCCGAGCACGCGCGCGCTGAACTGGCTCGTGTCGTCTTTGGTGGTCCCCGCAAACGCTCCGGCGATTTCGGGGAGGCGCAGGCGGGCAAGATAGGGAGCGGGCTGCCCGTTGAAACTCTGGAATGCCCCGCCGATATACAGTGAGCCGTCGCCACCGGCGGCCAGAGCCCACACATGGTCGCCGGCGCCGCGCCCGAGGTCGAAGGATCGGTCGAGGGTTCCATCCTCATTCAGCAGCGCCACGAAGCGCAGATTGGCCCCCGCGATGACGGTGAACCCGCCCGCCACCAGAAGTTGTCCGTTGGGCAACGGCTGCACGTGGATGATCTCGCCGTTGGGCTGCGGCGCCGTGAACGTGGGATCGATGCTTCCATCCGGACTCAGGCGCACCAGACGCCGAATGGACCGGCCGCCGATGCGCTCGAAAAACCCGCCCACGTAGCATCTTTGGTCCGACAGGACCGTGGTGGCCAGAACATCGGATATAGACCCGGTCTTGAGCAGAGGGAATGTCGTGTCCAGCGAGCCATCCGAATTCAGCCGGAAGAGGTTTGTCGCGGCCGCGTTGTTGTAGTGGGTGATGTTGTCACCGCCGATGAGCAGACGTCCGTCGGCCAAAAGGCCGATGCCGGACACCGCCACGGCGGTGCCCTGCACTCCGGGTTCGAGGCGAAACGTCGGATCGAGCGAGCCGTCGGCGTTCAATCGGGCCAAACCTTGAACCGGGCGGTCGCCGACATGCTCGAATGTGCCGCCCACCAGCAACCGCCCGTCCGGTTGCTCCACCACCGTCCAGACGGCGCCATCGAAGCCGGGGTGTTGGAACGTCGTGTCCAGACGTCCATCCGGTTTGATCCGGACAAGATTGCGGGCGGGTGTCCCGTCGGCGAGCCCAATGAACCCGCCCACCATCCAGTGGCCGCTCGCCAGCGGCGTCACACAGAGAATCTTGGTGGGGGGAATCTCCGGTAGTTCGAACGGTGCCGAGACAAGTTCCGGCGGCACGAACTCTGTGCTGAGGCTGCCGTCCGCTCGCAGGCGGGCCAGCCCGGTGCGCCGGACGCCTCCCACCTGCGTGAAGTCGCCCGCCAGCAGGACGCCGCCGGAAGGGAGGGCACGCAGGGCGATGACCGTTCCATTCGGCGCGGCGACGGGCAGGAGGCTTCCGGGTCGTGAATCATCCAGGATCTCCACCCTCAGCTCCGCGTTTCCGAGGCCGATACGGGCAAACTCGTCCGTTTCCGGAAGGGAGTCGGATATCGCGCGGATCTGAAGGGTTTGTCTCCGGTTTTCCGGTGTGAACACCAAGTGGACGGGAGTGACTTCGAAGTCAGTGCCCGGTGTCGCGGTGTCCCCTTCCCTGCCGATGGCCAAATCGACTTCATGCGTCCCACCTTCCGCCAAGGGACCGGTGAACTCGACCGTCACCTCCGCGATGCCGCCGCCTTCCGCAAGAGACACGGAAGATTGGCTCAGAAAAATGGCCGGTTCGTTGTCGCGGATGGTGATGGTACAGGCGGAGTCGGCATTCAGACCGTGATTGCCCTGGACGGTCGAAAGTCCAATTCGCAGCGTCTCGTCCCCTTCGAGCAGGTCATCCTCCAGGATGGGAATCACCAGTTCCGCCGTGGCTTGGTTGGTCCCGAAGGTGACGACGGAGCTCACCGGCCGGGTGTAGTCCTGTCCGACCCTGGCGGGGCTGGTGTTGTCGAAGGTCACGGTGACCCGGGTGCTGCTGTTCAGATCGCCAGTACGTAACAAGGGCACGGTCACCGAGCCTTCTCCTTCAGCGACCGAGAGGGAGTCGTTGACGAAACCGATCCGGCTGAGGGCGGTGCGATAGGCGGCCACGATGGGCGCCGCCCGGTTCAGGGTCTGGGCATTGTCGGCCTCGCCCGGCTGTCCGGCGGGGATACCCAGGGGCACACCGGCGAAGTTCAGGTTGGGATTCGAGAACAGGTTGAGCTGGATGCCGGGATCGTAGGCCATCGCGGTGCGATACAGCACCCCGCCCACTTCGAATCGCCGCCCATTGCTGTAGGGAAAGAGCGCCCGGGTGGACTGAAACTGGGTGGGATAGCCGTGCTCGACGTCATGACCTGCCCCCAGAAAATGGCCCGTCTCGTGCATGAAGGTCAGGCCGGCATGCTCGGCCCAGCGGGGATTTCCCACGAACACGGTCCTCCGCATGATGCCCATGCACAGATTCGGTTCGCCTTTGGGATTGCCCAGGAGTGCTGCCCCACCGCCGGCAAAGTTGGCGTCAGATTCGATTACCAGGTAGACGAGGTCCGCCTTGTAGTCGCTGCGCAGTGCTGTGATTCGAGAGTCCGAATACATCGCGCCAATCTCGATGAACATGTCACCGCTCTCCACCCAGGTGCTGTGCAGTCCGATCAACACCGGATTCAGCCGCACGCCGATGAGGCTCCGGGCATAGGAGTAGTTGGCGCTGTCGATGACTGTCCGGATGGACCGGCGCAGGGCTTCCTCATCGCCCTGCGCCGCCAACGCCCTCGGAGTGTAGAGGACGATGATGTCCACCTCGGTCGGTTCGGTGGAGGGATCCCAGATCCCGTCGGGCGGGGTCTGGCACTGGGATTGGAGGATGCACAGGAACGCGCAGGCCAGTGTGGTCAGTGCGACGTGGAGTCCCCGGCGGAAGAAGCCCCGGGGCCGCCGGCCGGGAAGTGATTGGGATGAGCTCATGCACCCATTGCCCACGGAGTCTCCGGGAAGAGGATTCGCGGAATTTGCAGATCGGCTCCGGGGATCAAGACGGACACGTTCGACCGGTGGTCCGGGACTGCGAAGCCTGCCTGCCGAGGCGCCTGATCGCCCCCCACAAGGGGCCAGATGCCTCAAACTGTGAGGCAGAGGAACTGGGAAGCTCTGGCGGCAGGTAGCGTGAAGGGAACGGCCTGATTCAGGCGGACCACGCGCGCTTGGCCGGCAGGTTGCCCGGCGGGCGCGCCCAAGGGCGCGCTCTGGAGTTTGGACATTTGTTTTGGGCCCGACTTGGGCCCATGTGAGGCGAAGTGAATCGACCCAACGCCAACGGCGTTACGTCCCGGAGCCCAAGGTTGGCGCCCCGCGCCTACCTTGGGTCCACTCGCGATGGATCGCCAACCCCAACGGGGTTGCGTCCCATGGGAGGGCGAATGAACAAGGGTCCGAACTTCCCGACGTCGACGAGCCAGGTGGATTTGCTCTTTGCTGCGATGGCACCTTCTGGAGTGGGATGAATGGTGTGTCTGGGACTCGGACGCAACCCCGTTGGGGTTGAGGGCATCGACTTCGTCCCCACCCAAGGTAGGCGCGGGGCGCCAACCTTGGGCTAGGGAGGCGATACCCCGTTGGGGTAGAGCAGTCGGAACAGTTCGTGTCGAAAATGTCCAAACTCCAGGGCGCGCCCAAGGGCGCGCTGAGTGGCACTGCCAACCCGGATTTTTCACCGGGTTTCTGCTGTGGCTTGCTGCAATCCCGTCTGGCCGCGTTGGCCTCGGGTTCCTCACTGGACAGTATGGTCTCATGCAGCCCGGCTCGGAACCGCATTGGCCGCCGTGCCAGAAGGGCTTTCGCGGCGCCTCGCGATGAAACCCGGTGAGAAATCCGGACTAAGGATGGATGCTTCGGAAGAACGTGGCATCCGGATTCCCGAATGTGATCCATTCGGCCACCAGCACTCGAAGCCGGTCAGGATCCTCCAACCAGAAGCCGTGCGCTCCCTCATCCTCCCGCCGCTGCGCCGGGAGAAACGGAACCCAACTTGAAAGCCGAAACGCCGCCTCGATGCCCGGCCCTCCGGTGGAGGGGGTGGGTCCGGCGGCGACCAGGACTCCGGCACCGCGGATGGAATGAAGCGGAATCAATGCCAGACCATCCACCCCGATGGACCGTGGATCAACCAGCACCCAGTGGGCGGATTCCACCGGATCAAACTCTCCCCCCTCCGAGCGCAATTGCAGGGCGTACTCCCGGTGACCCTGTCGTTGGGCATCGGGGAGATCGAGCACATCGAGCCGGGCTTCCGCCTGACCGGGCTCAAACTCAAGCGTTCGCACGAAGGACGAAGCGGCACCTTCGGGACCCTGCAAGGTGAAGCGGCAGTCCACCGAAGCCGGCCTCGAAAGGTCGCCGGATCGGCGATAGGACAGTTGTCCGCGCAAGGACGACGTGATTGTCCAACGGGACGCCGGCCGAATGGATGGGGCAGGATTTGCAACCGCGCGAAACAGGTTGCCGGAGAAGCTGTACCAGAGGCTTGTGTCGTTGACTGCGAGCAATTGAGGCCAAGGCCAGTCGCCCCGAACGAAGACTGCAAGTTCGCCCTCGCCTTTGCGGTCTGGGGTCTCGATGAAGAAGTGCACGAGTGCATTCCCGCAGCCGGCGCAACGCGGAAAGGAAAAATAGGCGAGTCGTCCACTGCATAACGTGGCAACATCAGGTGACCCCACGAACGAGGCACGATGAGAGACCTGTCCATCGGGTGAGACGATGATCTTTTTTCCGACACCCTGGAGCGTAACCTCTCCCAGGGCGCTCACAAAAGTCTTCCCAATGCCGCCATACTCTTTGAGATTGGGATATGCCGCCTCCCTTGTTCCGTCGGGATTGAGGCGCACCAACTCCTGATTGTCGGAAGCGGTTTGGGAACTGGCGATGATGTAGATTCGCCCGAACTGGTCGGTTTGAACACGGAGATTAGATGTTTCGTCCTCCGAATTTGAGTCCGGCAAGTACGGGGTGAACGCGGGATCGGCGCGTCCGTTGTCCAACAACCTCCTCACGGCCTTCTCCGATGCCCACAGGAGTTTTCCATCGGGTTGCGCCAGGAATTGCCCCAGCCCTTCCTCGGGATCAATCTGCGGATCAAACGAAGGGTCAACGGCTCCATCGAGAGACAGGCGATACAATTTGAAGACCTCCTGATCGTATCCCCACACGTAGGCTCTTCCGTCAGCCATGGGAAGGGTTCCGACGGGATCCCCCCCCATGGCCAGAGTCGCAGGAGCCTGTTGGAATCTGGGATCAATGCGTCCGTCACTGGAATAGCGCCGCAGACTCGATTGGGAGTAGATCCAGAATCCATCGGTTCCAGACGAAGTGATCGTTGGCATGAAATGGAAGGTGTCCGAGATCATCGAGTCCTCCACGACCTGCCCGTTGTTGAATGAAGCATCCAAATCCCCATTCTCGTGAAAGCGGAGGAGCTTCAGTGTGTTTCCGCCGTGCTCCATTCCAACGACCATGATTCGTCCGGCACCATCCTGGAACAGGGACACGATCTGATGGACCCCATGCTGAGTCACGTCCAACTGGCTGCTGATGAGCTGTGGTTCATCATCTTGGATGTCGCAATGCAGTGCCTTTTCGAATGGAAATCCCACTCCATCAGCACGAAGGGTAAAGGACCTGAATCCATCCACCTCCTGATTGTCCAGGAGAGGAATAAGGATGGTTTGGGTACGCGCTCCCGGTCGAAACTCGAGGAGTCCATGGACCGGGAGGTAGTCCAGACCAGGAGATGCGGGCCGGAAGGGCCGATCCTCCCCGGAATGGGGTTCCGAGGAAGTTGAGAGTTTTAGATGAATTGGATTCGGGTTTTGCAGCCCCTGTGTTTGGGTGATCGTCACGATGAGATTCGAGTGGTTCTCGATCAATGGCCACGAAGCGTAGGTGAGCGAGAAGTCCGCGGTTTCGGACGAACCCTGCGAGTCTGCCGACTGCGAGCCGGCTCTGGTGACTTCGTGAGTCCTTTCCAGCTCCACGGAAGGTGGCATTCCTCGCTCCACATCGGTATTCGCTGGCGCCCGCCGAGGACCGATGACTCCGACCACAGTCGGGACCGGATCCGCCATGCGCAATCGTGATGGCAGACCAGTTTCCGGTCGGGAATCCGCGTGCAGCAACAGTGCGGCGGCAAACACGAAGGGGAACCCCGTTTCCAGCCAGCGGGTGAGGCTTCGGCGAAACCGGGATGGGGATATTGGGAGAGAGTTCATGCACCCATTGCCCACGGAGTCTCCGGGAAGAGGATTCGCGAATCTTTCGAGAATCTTTCCCCTACGCTCAGGACGAATGGAAATGGCGGGCCGGGGCGCATCCACGGTTCGTTCTCGCCGCCCGCCGCCGAAATCAAGGGACTGAGTCTCACAGGGGGCGGACACGGTAAAGACGCGAGGGATGGCTGGCCTTTTCCGGATCACTGAAGCGGGTGTCCCAGGCAGCGCCCACGACAATGTCGCCAATCTGAATCCAGTTGGGCGGTGTCAGCCCATCCGTTGCCTCGACTACCACGCGACTGCCCGGCATCCACAACACGTTGAAGGAGAACACCCCGTCTTCCACAACGGGAGAATTGCGATGGGTCTGAATGGACGGCGCCTCCAGCGCCGAGGCGGTAACTCCCCCGAATTCACTGCCCCAAGCGCCCGATCCTGGCAGGTAGCGGACCCGTGAAGGTGCCGAACGATCCTCAAATGAACCCGGTCCCCGGCAGCCAAACGGCCAATCGCCGTCAGGCCGGGAGCCGAGGAAGATCACCTCCATTCCAGGCCCGTAAAACACGAACTCGTAGCAGGCTCCGCCTACCCCGCGCGTACATATCGGCGTCCGGGCATCAAGAGCTTCATTATCGATGCGGACCACCCCCTGGCCGACGATGACTCGCCGGAGACCTCCGCATTGGTGGAACGCCCGGGCCTCAATCACTTTGACACTGTCAGGAATCACCACCGAGCGGATATCCTGGTTTTCAGAAAAGGCGTGGATGCCGATGGAGGTCACCGGAAGGCCGTTGATGCTGGCCGGGATGACAACGTCGCCTCCTGTTCCCGTGTATCCAGTGATGGTGATGGTGGCTTCGTTGGTGACAACGCTGAACGGGATTGGAACCTGTGCGTGGAGCAACCCGCAGATCCAAACCAGGCAGGCGACGCCCAGGGACCGTCCGCTTGAACGGTGAGACCGTGACGACCGGCGAAGAAGATAAGAGTTCATGCACCGATTGCACACGGCTCTTCCGGGAAAACGATCCGCGAGATTCAGCGATTTCCACGAAATTGAGGCGACAACCGAATGACACGAAGGTGCGACACGAAGGAGGATGGAAGGACTCGCAGATTACCGCGGCCGAACGCGCAGGCACTTTATCATCGCAAGCCGGAACCGTCTGCCTCTCGACGCACGATTTCTTCGAATGACGGTGCGGTCCAACTCTGCCAGGGCGGTCCACAAACAATGCTCTCCCCCGCCTCGCTCCACCAAATCCGGTCCAATTGCGAGCCGACGCCGGGGAGAGTCAGGAGTTCCTGAAACGACTTCAGGTCCCACAGCTTGACCGCCTCCCGTCCGGTTCCGGCCACCAGCAACCGTTTGCCATCGGGTGAGAACGCCAGCCCAAAACATCCGTTCAGCGGACCATGCAGGTCGTTCAGCAGGGTGCCACTGGCGGCATCGCAAAGTTTGACGGTGCCGCTTTGTCCGGACGAGGCGACGATTCGGCCATCCGGCGACACCGCCAACCATGCCGGGGTTTGTTTGCCGGGAACGATCCGGGGAGGATGGTCTGGATGTTCAAGATCATAGAACCGCACTTCATGGCGTTCACTCGCCACGGTCACCAAAACCACCGCCAACTTGCCCCCCAGGGCAAATGCGACATCCGTGGCCGAAATATCGGATTCCAGCACTTTGGACAACCGGTCCGTCCGCCAGATCTCAAGCCCCTTGCCGGATGGACCCCGCACAGCCAGATGGCGGCCGTCCTCGCTGAACCGGTATGGCGTTGGCTGCCTGATGGAAGAGGCCAGTTCCTGCCGGCGGTCCGGGGATTCCAAGGCTGCCAAAAAGAGCGCGTTTGACTGGCCTGGTTCGTTCCAGGCCAATCGCAGGGAAATTGCGTTGAACGCAACGCCGACCGGCCGCTGGGATCCAGCCGTTGGAATGGCTCCAAGCCGGCTGAACTCACCGTCTCGCTCGGTCTCCACCAAGATCTGGTGTGTGCCATTCCAGCGACAGACCCAGCCCGGATTGCCGTGTGCTAGCAGATTGGTGCGGGATCCCCAGCCTGGCAGCGTTCGAGTGATGGTTCCACGCCGACCCTCTCCGACCGCCATATCGCCCTCTGCGCGGGCCAGAAGCACATTGCATCCATTCAGGGGAATGACCTCGTTGACTTCCCTGTTCTCAGGGTATCGTTGGTATTCCGCGTCTGCTTGGCCATCGCCCCAATTCCAAAGCAGCAGATCGCCATCATTGCTGCCGGTTGCAATGCGCCTCGTGACCGGCGAGAAGGCAAGTCCGTAAACCTCGTGCCGATGGCCGCGCAACACCTTCTCCAATTTCCAGGTGGTGGTGTCCCAAATCCGGATCGTTTGGTCGGTTGAGGCCGTCAGCAAATGCCGTCCGTCCTGGGTAAAGTCTACCTTGCTGACCCATGCAGTATGACCGTCCAGTCGCACCGTCTGCCGGCCGTTGGAAGTATCCCAAATGCGCACCGAGACATCTTCAAAGCCAGACCCGGAGGCCAGCCATCGACCGTCCGGCGAAACCGCCAATGTGCTCAAGCCTGAGTCCGGCAGCCATTCGGTATGCCAAACTTCCCTGCCGGACGAGACTTCCAGACACTGCAGGGCATAGCGGTAGTTGTGCAGTTCAGAACGGCTCAGGTAGAGACGTTGGTTGTCGGGTGACAGCCGGGCCGCACCGCTGTGTCGGTGACTGTTGCATCCATTTGTGAACCGGTGTTCCACCGTCGCCCGTGCCGCATCGGCGATCACGATTTCATCTCGGAACCCGTCGTAGGTCCCCGCATAGAAAACCAGACGGGTGCCATCGGGCGAGTAAGCCAAGTCGCGCACCCCGAAGCCGGCGCCCGACGGACCCGTCCAAACCGGCAGCTCCCTGCCGGACTCGAGGTCATGAATCACCACGGAGTCATAGTGAGGTGTGGCTGCCAGCCGGTTTTGCGTGGGCGAAAACACACCCCGGGCAAAAAATGCCTCTTGATGATCGGCAAGCACCCGGACGAGACTTCGGGCAACCACGTTCCACAATTCCAACCGACCATCGCTCCATCCGGCGACCAACCCGGACCCGTCGGACGAGAAACTGAGGGAGAATCCTCGCACGGGGCGATTGGTCAGAGTTGTCAGGGAACCGTTTCGGGTCAGTTGCCAGAGATAACGCCATTCCCATCCGCGGAGATCCACCTCTCCAGCCTCAGGCCGGTGTCGGTCCAGCAGGCGACGGGCCCGGCCAAGATTGTTCAGTTCTAGGGAACGTTGGATCAGATTCATATCCGAGGCATAGGCTTGCCGTCGTGCTTCGATGGCGACCGTCCGGGCCTCAGCCGTTGCGCGGTTGGCGCGCCGGGTCTGCCACGAGGTGGCGCCGATGCCGCCGAGCAGCGAGAGGACGACGGCCGCAGTGAGGGTGGCGACGACGGGATGGCGGCGGACCCATTTGCCGAGGCGTTCGGCGCCGGTGCTGGGCCGGGCGTGGATGGGTTCGTGGCGTTGCCACCGGGCCAGTTCGTCGGCGACTTCCAGCGCGCTGCCGTAGCGGCGGGCCGGCTCCTTCTCCAGGCACTTCAGCGTGATGGTCTCCAGGTCCCGCGGCAGCGCCGGTCGCAGTTGCCGCGGGGCCACCGGTTCCCCGCTCACCACATTGCGCAACGTCTCGCTCAGGGTTTCCCCCACCGCCGGGGGCCGGCCCGTGAGCAGGTAGTAAAGGATGGCGCCCAATCCGTAGATGTCGGTGGGCGTGCCCGTGGTTCCCAGCGTGGAGTCGGCCTGTTCGGGGGCCATGAAGTTCGGCGAACCGGCACTTTCGATGGTCTGGGTCGGGTCCACCAGCGACTTGGTCAGGCCGAAGTCGGTGAGCTTGGGCTCGTCGTCGGGGCTGATGAGGATGTTGGCCGGCTTGAGGTCGCGGTGGATGACGCCGTGCTGGTGCGCGTAATGGACGGCCCGGGCGAGCTGCTCGACATACCGCACCGCCGTGGCCACCGGCAGCAGCCCGTCGCGGCAATGTTGGGCCAGGTTGCGTCCCGGCACGTATTCCATCGCGAAGTAGGGCCGGCCCTGGTGTTCGCCCACCTCGTGGATGGTGACGATGTGCGGGTGGGTCAGCCGCGCGGCGATCCTGGCTTCGCGCAGGAGCCGTTCCCTTGCCCTGGCGTCGGCGAATTCGCCCGCCAGCAGCATCTTCAGCGCGACGACCCGGTCCAGGCCCGGCTGCCGGGCCTTGTAGATCACGCCCATGCCGCCCCGGCCGACCTCCTCCAACAGTTCGTAGGGGCCGAAGTGCTGCACCAGCGCCACGTCCGCCATCAGCGCGTGCTCCGCGGCCGACGGGGCAAACTCTCCCTCCGGCGGGAGAATGGCCTCCAGCCGGCAGGCGGCGCAGACGCCACCCCGCAGGGAATTGCCCTGGGGCGCCCCGCAGCGGCCGCACGTCTGGCCCGATTCACTCATGCCGGAAGAACACGGAAGTCATCGAGCGGGGATTCGCCGGATTTTCCACACCTCGTCAAGTTCCCCGCAACGCCTGGAGTAGGCCGCGCAGTTCGTCCTCCACCTCCCCGTGGCTGCCGAGGGTCTGGCTCACCTCATCCTGGAGCAGTTCACGGTAGCGCTGGCGGAACCGGTGGAGCAGCGACTTGAAGGCGGGCAGGGTCAATCCGAGTCGGGCCGCCGCGTCGGCCAACGCGGGCGGTTCTCCATTGAGGGCGAGGAATGGCTCCACGACCTCGAAGCGGGTGTCGGCCCGGCCGGCACACTCCGCGGCCAGCCGCCGCAGGACCCGGGCGAACAGGGTTTCCGCCCACGCGCGCTGGAACAGGTGTTCCGCCGTTTCCAACGTCGCCGCATCCCCGAGATAGCCGGCCTCCCCTCGTTCACTGATCAACATCTCCAGCGAGGTCGTGAACGTGTCGCCGCCTCGCTTCAGCGACTTCGACCGGCGCCATTCGTCCACCAGGAACCGGTTCAGGGCGGTGAGCAGGAAGGAGCGGAAGCGGCCGCCCTCGGGCGAGAGGCCCTGGGCGAAGTCGTTGGCCAGCAGCTTGGCGAAGAAGTCCTGCGTCAGGTCGCAGGCATCCTCCGGACCGTGCCCCTTGCGGCGCACGTAGGCGTAGAGCGGATACCAATAGTCCCGACAGAGCTGTTCCAGGGCCGCTTGTGCCTGCTCCGGGCTCGCACCGCCCGCCTGCAGCACCACACTCCAGCGGGTCGTCGCGAAGACCCGGCCTGCGGGCGGGTCCGGGCTGGTTGGACTGGGTTCCGGGGAATTCACCGCACCGGATCCAATCCGACTGCCGCCGTCCCGGGTAGGCGAAAGTAACGGCACAAAGTGACGGCGGGCCGGGACTGGAGTTTGGACATTTTCGACACGAACTGTTCCGACTGCTCTACCCCAACGGGGTATCGTCCCTCAGCCCAAGGTTGGCGCCCCGCGCCTACCTTGGGTGGGGACGAAGTGGATGCCCTCAACCCCAACGGGGTTGCGTCCGAGTCCCAGACACACCGCTCATCCCATTCCAGAAAGAGCCGTCGCATCAATGAGCAAATCCACCTGGCTCCTCGACGCCGGGAAGGAAGTCCGGACCCTTGTTCGTTCGCCCTCCCATGGGGCGCAACCCCGTTGGGGTTGGCGATCCATCGCGAGTGGACCCAAGGTAGGCGCGGGGCGCGAACCTTGGGCTCTGGGACGCAACGCCGTTGGCGTTGGGTCGATTTCCCTCGCCTCACATTTGCCCAAGGCGGGCCCAGAAAATGTCCAAACTCCAGGCCCGGTCCACACGGGCCGGGAAGGCGCAGGAACCTACGCCGGCCTGCCGGGCTAATGGCCCGGAGGCTTCAGGCGGAAGAACCGGGAGGATTCCCCGGTCGGGACCGTGATCCCGATCCGGGTGTCGTACCCTTCCAAGCGGATTTCACCCGCCCGCTCCCACTGTTCGAGGTCGGTGCTGGTCTCCAACGGATGGCGGCCGCCCGACAGACCGTGAACAGTCATCGCCATACCGCCTTCCGCACGATGCGGAAAGCCAAGGCGCGGGTTCACCGTGCCAAGGTTCAGGCGAGTCACCCCGGCGACTGCGTGACGGTTGAACTGACTGAACTCACCGGTGACCCAGAGGGTGCCATCGGGCGAGGGTGCGAGACATTGGCTGGCAAAGGCGGCGGCGATTCCCGGAGCCACGTCCGGGCCGTCACCCGCGTCGAAGGAAGGGTCGACTGAACCATCCGCATTCAGCATCGCCAGCGAGCGGCGGGCGACGTTCCCGAGCTTCGTGAAGCGTCCACTGATCAGGATGCGTCCGTCGGGCAGAGGATGGATTTCGCGGATCTCCGCGTCGGGGTTGGGCGAACGGAAGGTGGGATCCGCGGTGCCGTCGGCCTGAAGACGCGCGATCCGGGGGCTGCTCCGGTTGCCAATCGTGTCGAAGAATCCGGCCACCAAGAGTCGGTCATCCTCCATCACCCGTACCGAGGTGACCGGACCGGAGGCACCGCGGGAAAGTCGGAAGGTCGGATCATACGTGCCATCCACGTTCAGCCTCGCGAGATTCGTCATGGCAAGGCCATCCACCTTCCGGAACAGCCCACCCATCAGGATTCGTCCGTCGGATTGCTGCGCCAGGGAGAGAATGGCCACGACGAAATTGCTCGTCGGACCCCCCTTGGGTTGGAAGCTGGAATCCATGGAACCATCCGGAAGAAGCCGGACAAGGTAGGCTCGCGACTCGCCGTTGAACCGGGTGAAAGTGCCTCCCACCAGGATGCGTCCGTCCGCCTGGACCAACACCTCCTTCACCGCTCCGTTGAGGTCGAGCACGCCAAAGGATTCATCCACCCCTCCGTCCGATTGGAGCCGCATCAGCGTGCGCCGGACGGCACCATCAACGCGCGAGAACTCGCCCGCGATCAACAATCGTCCGTCCGGCAACGGTCGCACGAGGGAGATGACGGCGTTGGTGGTCTGGCTTTCCGTGGTGCCAATCCCGGCCATCCTTCGGTGTCCGAGCAGGATTTCGGGCGGCCGGAATGACTCGTCCACGCTGCCATCCTGGTTCAACAACGCGAGGCCCGACCGGGGAACCCCGCCAATTGTGGAGAAGTTGCCCCAGACCAACAGCCGTCCGTCACCGCGCAACCGGCAGTTCAGACCGCCATCGGCGGCGACGGCATGCGCTTCCGCCTTCACGGAGCCGGGTCGCTGCTCATCCAGAATGGTCACGGTGTTGGTGCGGGTGCCGACGATCACGAAGAACGAACGATCCGGCCCAGGCTCCGGCCGTGGGAGAAGGGGCACTGACAGCTCCCACTCCCCGCCGGGAACCAGGTTCGTCAGGGTGCCGCTGATCGGAAGGAAATCGGTGCCTGCCTGGGCGGTGCCGGGGACGGTGTGATAAGGAAGCACCACGGTGCCGGCGGGGTTGTTGCCGGTAGGGCGGACCCGGATGCGGGCTTCACCGGAGGATTCTGGAAAAACCAGCGGTCCGCCCGCAAACTCCACCTTGCCGTGGCTCGTCGGCGTGCCCGGGTCGAAGAGGGCCACTTCGGCAAGGGTGACGGAACCAAGACCGTGATTCCCCGCCACGGACCCAAGGCTCAGCCGGAGCGTCCGTTCGCCGACCGACGCGGATTCGGCGACCAGGGGAATGACCAGTTCCGCCGTGGCCTCGTTGGTGGCGAACGTCACCAGCGTCGAGGTGGGACGAAGATAGTCGATGCCGGCCCGGGCGGGACTCGTGGCATCGAAGATCACCGTCACCCGGGTGCTGGTATTGAGGTCGCCGACGCGCTGCAGTTGGACCCGCACGCTGGACTCCTCCCGACGACCGACGAAGCGGCTTTGGCTGAATTCTACCCGGCTCCATGCCGTGCGGTAGGCGGCCACGTAGGGCGCAATCTCGTCGATGGCCCTTGCGCCATCCGACGGGTTGGGCTGGTCCGCCGGCACCCCCAGCGGCACCCCGTCGATGGAAAGGCGTGGATTCGAGAAATTGGGCACAAAGATTCCCGGCTCGTAGGACATCAGATCAATGTAGGTCACCCCTTCGATCCGGGTCCGATGGGCAAAGATGTAAGGCTTGCGGGTCCGGAAACCCTCGGGAGGCAGCGCGGCGTTCTCCCGGTCGTGTTCCAGTCCGAACAGATGCCCAAACTCATGGGCCAGCACACGGGAACCGGGCGCCAACGCATGGCGCCGGATGATGATGTTGGAGAATTGGGGATCGCCCAGGGTCGGCGCGACGCCGGTGGCGCCGGCGAGGTAATTGTCCCCGTCCAGCTCCGTGACCAGGCAGACGATATCCGCCTTGTAGTCGTTGCGGAGCTGGGGGACCCGTTCAAACCCATCCGTGGCATTCTCCAGTCGAAAAAGCTCCCTGGGCATGCCTCCGGACTCGAACGTGTCATACCGGACGATACCGACGGTGTGGATCCGGACGTTCACCTCGCTGTTGGCGAGGCGGAGGTTGGTTTCGTCCACACCGGCCTGCACGCGGCGCACCAGTCCGGCTTCGCTGCCCTCTCCGGTCAGGGCCAGTGGCGTGTAGAGGAACAGCACGTCCACGACGGTTGGCTCGGTCAGCGTGTCAGCCGCGGCCAGCGTTGCCGCCTTCCTGCCCATCGTGGCCTGATCAACGGTGGCCGTGGCGGCCGAATGAACAAGGCAGCCGGTGGCGCAAAACCCACCCGGATGGCGTACAGCCGACACCTCGACCGTTCCGGGGAGAGTGCTCGGTTGAAGATGATACGATCCCCAACCGGGAACGTTGACGAAGCCGCTGAGCCGGGAGTCCTCCAGGATCAACGTGACGGAGGTGGACGGATCGGACGCCGCCCGTCCCAGGAGTTGTCGCGCTCCGGTTCCGGATGTTTCCAGGCTCTCGACGATCACGGTGACGTCTTGATTCTCGGGCAGATCCAGTCGGAATGGGGGGTCGGACTGGAACCACTGCTCCGGGTGTTTGAGGGCCTCCGGGGTCACGCGCCACTGCCGGGTGGGGGCGAGTCGGGCGGCGGGTCCGCGGGCGTGGGCGGCCGGGACGGGACCGGTCTCGGGCACCAGCAAACGCGGCAGATCCGAGGAATCAGCGGTGACGGCGAGGGACATTCCCAGCAGGAGCCCAGCACCCGGAAGTTGGGCGCGGCGGTGGCGGCGGGAACGCGACGGGGCAGGAGGAATCAGAAGAATTTTCATCTCACTCAATGCCCACCGCGCCCCGGGGAAATGGATTCACAGAAAGTGGGAATATTTGATTTCGTTACGGCAGTTCCTCCACCCGATAGAAGTGCTGCTCTTCAAACATCGGGATGAACTGGCGGAACTCACCGGTGCTCTCGACTTCAAATGCGTCGCCCACCTGCTGCCAGTCGGGGGCCGACAAGGACGAACTCCGACGCAGCTGGTACGTGGCTCCCAACGCACCGAAGCCCCGGGCGAATGGCCCCATCCAGCCATCATACCCAACCAGGGTGGTGAGACGAGGGCCGTCTGAGGCCGTCCACAAAATCTCATTGGGAACCGCCGCAAGCATCAGCGGACCGATCTCTTCTCCAGGCCAACCGAAACCGAGGTTGCCAATCTGACGGCTCAGTCTCGCTGGTCGACCCTCAATCTCGAGCCTTTGGCCTAAAGGATCCTCGGCCTTTTCCCAACCCTCCAGGCGGACCCACCTGAGACGTTCACCCAGGTCTTCCGCGAGATAGCCGGCGCCCCAGAATTTCCGTGTGGATAGCCGGACGCCGGGTTGGAGTAGACCATCCGCTGATCCACCAGTGCAGCCGCCAGGGGCCGCACTTTCTCGGACTCCGCTGCGCCCAGCAGTGGCTGGAGGTCGACGGGGTACGCGTTCCAGCCTTCCATGCCGGGCTCGCGGCTAAGGCTAACGAAGAGAGCGTTGGTCCACGTCGAACCCTCCCATGGCCACCGCCCAGGGGACCACCAATCCGGTGCTACCCGGCCAGCTCCGCCATGAGGTCGCGGAGTCCAATCGACTGCACTCCGTCCCGGAGCGGATGTCGTCCGGTTCCGGAGTGCACCACCCAGCCTTGCGCCACCTCCAGGTCGGAACACCCCTCGTGGAATCCCCGGGAGGGGGATGCGTCCGGACTGCGCTTGATCTCCACCGCCCACCGCTTTCCTCCAGGCAGTTCCAACACGAGGTCAACTTCGGCGCCGCCGGAAGTCCGGTAGAATCCCGGGACCGTGCGCGCCGGCGCCACCGCCAACAGGCTTTCGATCACGAATCCTTCCCAACTCCCGCCGACCACCGGGTGCCCAAGGAGCGCATCCCGATCCCCGATTCCCAGGAGCGCATGGACCAGTCCGCAGTCCCGCAGGTACACCTTGGGCGATTTCACCAGCCGTTTGCCCACATTCACCGCGTAAGGGGTGAGCCGACGGACCAACAGCAGGTCCACGAGCAGATCCGTGTATCGTCCCACGGTTTGGCCACTGACCTCCAATCCCGCCGCGAGTCGCGCCGCGTTGTGAAGTCCACCTTGGGCGTGGGCCAGCATCGTCCAGAACCGGCGGAGGGTTTCGGCCGGAATCCGGGGACCGAACTGGGGAATGTCGCGCTCCAAATAGGTTCGGATCAGGTCGTCACGCCACGCCAGGCTCTCCTCGTCGCTCCGGGCCAGAAAGCTGTCGGGGAATCCTCCGCGCACCCACAGCGTCTCGTCGTCGCCCGGATCGACCTCACCCGGGTGGAGTGGTCCCAGGTCCAGATAACTGATGCGACCGGCGAGGCTTTCCCCGCTTTGGCGCAGGAGGTCGATGGACGCCGAACCCAGAATCAGGAATCGACCGGTGCGGTGACCGCGCCGGCGCCCTTCATCAATGACTCCCCGGAGAACCGGAAACAGGTCCGGAGTCCGGTGAATTTCATCCAGGATGACCAGCCGTTTTTCATGGAGCGCCAGAAACGCGGGGGGGTCGGACAGCTTGGCGCGGTCGGAAGCCTTCTGGAGATCCAGGTAAATGGCGTCGGATTGACGGGCGATTTCGAGGGCCAAAGTGGTCTTGCCGACCTGTCTCGGTCCCAGCAGGGCAACCGCGGCTTGGCGTTCCAATGCCGCCCGGACAACCGGAACCATGGCGCGATTGATCATCCATGCAAATCTTCCACGCCGTGGACGATTTGCAACCTTGTGAATGGATCCGCTCTGCTAAGCCGCTTCGCGTTTCACGGCTTGAGGCGAAGGAACTGGGATGGGCCCGCCATGGGGAGCGTGAAGGGTACGGCTTGATTGAGGCGGTCCACGCGCGCTTCGCCGGCAGGTTGCCAGTGGAGCAGATCGGTACTGGATTCGAGCATGAACCGGGCTCCGGGTAATCCGTAGATCCGGGCCTCCAGTTGACCGTTGCTGCCCCAGCGTGCGGATCCCAGGGCACCGGCAATGGCCGGGGCGCGGAGTCGAGCCAGGAAGGGTGCGGGTTGCTCGTTGAACTGGTCGAATGGTCCTCCGAGGAACAGAGCACCGTCGCCGCCGACCGCCGCCGTCCACACGTGACTGTTGGCGCCGCGTCCAAGGTCGAAGGTCGGGTCCACGGTGCCGTCCTCGTTCAGCAGGGCGATGCCCGCCCGGGCAACGCCGCAGATGGTGCTGAACGAACCGCAGACGAGCAGTTGTCCGTTGGGTAGGGGCTTCATCTCCACCACTTCGCCGTTGGGTTGAGGGGCCTTGAAGGTGAGATCCAGGGAACCGTCGGCTTGCAGACGCGCCAGGCGCTGGAAGGGTCGGCCGCCGATCTGTTCGAAGAACCCCGCCACGTACACCCGGCCGTCCGGAAGCAGCTCCAGGCTGTAAACCGCTCCGGACGCTCCCGTGCTCAGCAACGGAAAGGTGGGGTCCACGGTTCCATCCGGTTCAAGCCGGATGAGATTGCTCGTCTTGACGCCGTGATACTCCTCGAAGAGTCCCCCCACCAGGATGCGACCATCGGGCAATACCTCGACATCGCCCGCAAACACAACGGCTCCACCGGCTCCGGGTTGATGAACGAAGGAAGGGTCCAGGGTCCCGTCGGAGAGGAGTCGGGCCAGGCCCCGGATTCGGTTGGTTCCGAGATGATCAAAGATGCCGCCCACCAGGAGGCCACCGTCCGATTGTTCGGCGGCACACCACACGGCGCCGTCAAAGCCCGGGTGCTGGAACTGGGTGTTCCTTCCGCCTTGCGGATTCAATCGGACGAGATTTCCGCCGGGTTGTCCGTCCGCCAGCCCGATGAAGCCGCCGGCCAGCCAGTCCCCATTTCCCAACGGGGTGAGAGTGATCACCTTGGCCGATGGAATCCCGGGTCCCTGGATCGGAGACGCCACCAACTCGGGCGGCGTGAAGGTCGGATCCAAAGTGCCGTCGGCCGCCAGGCGGGCAAGGCCGGTGCGGCGGGTGGATCCCACCCGCGTGAAGTCACCGGCCATCAGGGCTCCGCCTGATGGCAGGGCCGTCAGGGAAATCACCGACGCATTGGGAGGGGTCACCGGACGGGTCGATCCCGGACGGTTGGAATCCAGAACCCGGACGGTGAGGCGCGCATTGCCGAGGCCGAAAATCCCGATCTCGTCCGCTTCCTCGAGGGCGTCCGTTAGCGTGGTGAGATGCAGGGTTCGGGTTCGGGTCTCGGCGGTGAACTCCAGGCGGGCGGTGTCGAGTGTACCGTCGGCGGATTCGGGATCCGCCGAGGCGACAAACGTTGCCGCGCTACCGTCCAGATTCAAAGCGATTTCAAGCACGCGGGCCTCACCGGCATCCAGACGGCCTAGGAATTCGACGGTGACGTCCGCCGATTCCCCTTCCCGCAGGGAGAGGTTGGACGGCGTGACCGCATAGTTGGGTTCGTCATCGAGCAGGAGGACCTGGGCGGTTCCGATTTGATCGATGCCGTGGTCGCCGACCGGCTTCGACAATCCCAATTGAATCACCTCAGTGCCCTCCACCAGGTCATCCTGCAGAATCGGGATCACGATCTCTGCCACGGCCTGATTGGTGGCGAAGGGAATCACAACCGTCGTTGGCATTCGATAATCCACCCCGGAGCGGGCGGTGCTCGACGTGGAGAAGTCCACGGTGACCCGGGTGGCGGTATTGAGGTCGCCCCGCCGTTCGAGCCGGACCGTCGCGGAAGGTTCCCCTTCTCGTACGGTGAACTGAGGTTGGGCGAAGCCAATTCGGCTGTGGGCGACGCGGTAGTTGGCGGCGACCGGTGCCACCAGATTCATGGTCCGCGCATTGTCGGCTTCCCCGGGCTGCCCGGCGGGCACGCCCATGGGCACGCCGTCGAAGCTCAGGTTCGGATTGGAGAAGAGCGACAGTTGAACCCCGGGATCGTAGCTCATCGCGGTCCGATAGGTGATGCCTCCGGCGGTAAAGCGATGGCCGTTCCCGAAGGAATACGCCGGAGGTTGTCCCTGAAAGCCGCTGCCATGACCATGCTCGCGATCGTGTCCGGCTCCGAGGAGATGACCCGTCTCGTGGGTGAAGGTGAGACTCTCGTGCTCCGCCCAGCGGGCATTCCCGATGAGCACGGTGCGGCGCAGGATGCACCAGTTCCTGTTGGGATCGCCCAGCGGATTACCCAGCAGGGTCGCGGCACCGCTATAGCCATTGGAGTCGGATTCGATGATCAGATAGACGAAATCGGCCTGGTAGTCGTTCCGCAGGGCGGTGGCGCGGGCATCGCCAAAGAGGGTGAAGAAGTCAGCGCCCATGTTGCCCGACTCGGTCCAGGTGTCGTGTTGTCCGACGAACACCGGATTCAATCTCACACCGATCAGGCTGTTGGTGTAGCTCGCATTGGCGCTGTCCACCATGCGCTGGATCGACTGTCGCAACGACGCCTCGTCTCCGTGGGCGGTCAGCACCTGGCGGGTGTAGAGAATCAAAACGTCGATGGTCACCGGCTCCGTAGTCGGATCCCAGATTCCGGTCGATGGTTCGCCGGCCGCTGCGACTCCCTGACGGACGAGTCGCTGGGCCGCGGACGGTGCGGTGTCGAGAGACAGGCAGCGGAAGGAGGCCACGGAAGGTTGTCGGGTCACGACGACCGTTCCGGCGTCGGTGGGTTGCCAGTGGTAGGTGCCCAGACCGGGAACCTCGGCGACGCCGCTCACGGACTCTCCGCTGACCACCAAATGAGCCATTCCACCAGGCAAATTGACCAGGGTGCCGGTGAGTTCGAGGGCACCGTCCGCGGCAGCGCGAGCCTCAGTGAGGTGCACGGTGACATCCTGATTCTCCAGGAGATCCAGGCGAAACTCCCGCGGCGGCGGGAACCCCTGGGTGACTTGGGTCATGAACTCCGGATTGAGACCCAGCGATCGCCGTTGGGGTGGCGTTGAGGGCGGCCCGGCGACCCTGGCCGTTGGCGGCGACGCGGCGGCTGGGAGAAACAGCCGGGGCAATGGCGCCGTATGCGGGGACTCGGTCGCCACCAGACCGGCGGGCGGTGCCCAGAGCAGGCTGCCGGCGAGAATCGCCACCGCGGAAGTGAGCCGACGTCCCGTGAAGCGGTGGCGTGGCGCCGGGGGAGTTCTTGAAATGCAGTTCATGCATTCAAGGCACACGCAACCCCGAGCCAAAGGGTCCGCGCCGCACGCAAAAAAGTTTCCGGCGGCGAAATGCGGTTCGCCTACCGCTCCACCGTGATCGCCACCACGAAGATCGTGGCGACCGCGCCTTCACCGATCAGCTCCAGGGAAACGATCTCCCGATCCGGATGCGGGTTGTCCCAGGCCCGGTGAAACAACCGCACCTTGGAACCCCGCCGGGCGGAGGCCGGGTTTTCGCCCTCCCAGGCCACCCGTCCCTGGCGGCACACGGACTGGGGATGGCCCGACCACCACTCACCGATGTCCTCACCCAGGTCGAGAGTGAGGTCGGCCGTGGTTCCGCCTGCGAAGTGAAGGCGGTAGCGGCCAATCCGACCTCCACCACCCGGGGAATCCGCACTGGCGTGGAGAAAATGCAGGCGGCGGGCGAACCCCTGGACTGGCAGGTCCGGGACCGTCCGCCCAAACGGCCAGGGAAAGAGCGGGGATCGCTCCGGTTGGCCGGTGGAGACCACTCCGCGGATGTCCCATGTCACTCCGTTGAGTGGGACGACTCCGCGCGGCAGGCTGGCCAAATCATTGCCGTAACCATCGAGAAAGACGTCGGGCAGCCAGCCGGTCTCGAGGTGGCCGTTGTAGCTGGCGGTGAGATCCACGCATTCCGCCGGGGTGGCCGGGTCGCGGACCCGCCAATTGGAACGGGGCTCGGGAGGCACCTTGCCAGGGTTCTCAGGAATCACGACCGCTGCCCGTAGTCGCTCCCAATGCCGGGCCCGGGCCAACCGGGTCACCCGCTCGCCCAAGGCCTCACCCAGACCGCCGGGAAAGCCCCGGTCCGTCCAGGGCAGGGCCTCCAGCACATCCGTGCCGTGCGTGGGCGAGTCGTTGTCCATGACGGTGTGCAGGAGTCGCCGGCCATCCGGGAAGGCGGCGATGGAGGTGCCCCACCCCCTCTGCCGGCCCAGGGACAGCAGCGGCGCACCCGTTTCGCCGTCGTGGATCTCCACGCTGACTTCGCCCATTCCGGGAGACAGCGCCTGGCACGTCGTCAGGAAAAGCCGCCGGCCATCCTGGGAGAACGTGAGGTGCGATGCCCCTTCGCCCGCTTCGTCCGCTGCGAGTTGGGTCCACTGGCGGGTGTCCCACAGCCGCAACCGGCCGGACCGGTCCACCGTGGCCAGACGCTTTCCGTCGGGCGAAAACGCGGCTGAACAGGGATCGAAGTCGCCCCCTTCGCCCGGCGGCGTGAATCGCCGGAGGAGCTGCCCCGTGTCCACCGACCAGACCCCGGCGGCGGAGAATCCGGTCAGGACCACCTCGCTTCCCTGCGGGTTCAGACACGCCAACTGAACGGGGAGCAAGTTGTTCTCCCGGGGAATATCCCAGGAACGGATCAGTGCCCCGGACTTCCCGTCCCACACGGCGACGCGACCCGAAAGATCCACCGCCGCCACGCGCCGTCCGTCCGGGGTGAGGGAGAGTGACCAAACGGGACGGGTCAGGTTGGTGAAGGTCGCTTCCAGCCGCCGCTCCGGCACATTCCAACGCCGGACCGTATGGTCGCCCGACGCCGAAAACAGCGTGCGCCCATCAGAGGCCCACACCACATCGTTCACCTGGCGGTAGTGGCCGTGCAGCCAGGCGATCCGCTCGCCGGTGCGGGTGCTCCAAAGAGAGATGCGGGAATCCAGGTGTCCCAGCGCGACCGTCTCGCCGTCGGGGGCCAACGCCGACCGCATGGCCGTGTTGGGCGGCGCCAACCGCCGATCGGTCGGCTGCACCGGCCAGACGTGCAGCGTGGAGGGGGTCGGAAAATGGTCGATCAACGCGCCGACCAATCTCCCGTCGGGCGAGACATCCACCAGCGACTGAATGGCCACATCGCCGATGCCCAGAGCCTCCGCGGGCCGGCCTGTCTTCCAGTCCCACCGGTGAACCAGCGCGTTGCCGCAGGAGAGCAGTGTCCGTCCGTCGGAGCCGACTCTCATGAAGTTGAAGGGCGCAACGGAGATCGGGAGGGCCTTGCCCGATTCCAGATCCAAAAACTTGGCCTGCAACGACGGCACGCGGACGGTCACCAACCGCGGCTGATCGAGGGCGACGGCAGCCCAGACGATCTGGTCCCCCTCGGCCGGTGTTTCAAATTCAGGATGATCTCTGCCGACCCGCCAGACTGCCGTCACGCCCTGGGTATCCACTGTGGCGTAGCGGGAGGCGTCGGCGGTGAGTTCGACCGAGCGCAGTCCGGCCGCAGTCCACGGCACCTCGGCTTCAACGCGTCCGATCTTCACGTCCCAGATCGTGAATCGCTGCCCGCCGTCGCGCGGCCGGATGTTCCCGACCAGTTTGGATCCATCCGGCGTAAAACTCACGCCTTCGTAGGCCGCCAGGGAACCCTCGAATTGTCTCAATTCGGCTCCGGTCGCCCCGTCATACAGCCGCACCTGCCGCGAGCCGTCCGCCGTCGCGATCTGCCGGCCGTCGGGACTAAAACAGATACTGCGCGGACGTTCCCGTTGGGTGTCCCAACGGCGGATGACCCGCCAGTCTCCGGAACTCCAGAGTGTGTACCCGGGACCGGGGCCGGCCGCCGCCAGTCGGTCGCCGGACGGGCTGAAGCCGGCAAACGCCACCCGGTTCTCAGCGGAACCATCCTGGAATACCGATTCCCCGTTGGTGAGATCGAGGATCTCCAGGCGACCACTGCCCCAGCACGCCACCCAGCGATGGTCCGGACTGACATTGAGCCCGAAGGAATGGATGGGTGAGGGAACCCGATCGGGCGGGCCGCCCCCCCCATGGGTCAGCACGGTCGCGTCCAGGATTTCGCGATGGGCGAGGTTGAGGAGTCGTCCCCATTCCCAGCCGCGAAACCGCTCGGGCAAGGCATACAACTGCTGTCGGGCGGCGCGATAGACACCCTCGTCGAGCCGTTGCCGGACCACCCCCAAGGTGGCGGCATAATTGGCCCGGGCGGTTGCCTCGGCCTGCGCCTCGGCCCTTCGCCACTGCCAGGTGACGGCGGCGAAACCCAGAATCACGGCCAGCAGGCAGGCTGCACTGAGCGCGGCGACGGCCGGTCGGCGGCGGACCCATTTGGCCAGGCGTTCGGCGCCGGTGCTGGGCCGGGCGTGGATGGTTTCGTGGCGTTGCCACCGCGTCAGGTCGTCCGCGACTTCCAGCGCGCTGCCGTAGCGGCGTGCCGGCTCTTTCTCCAGGCACTTCAGCGTGATGGTCTCCAGATCCCGCGGCAGCGCCGGTCGCAGTTGCCGCGGGGCCACCGGTTCCCCGGTCACCACGGCGCGCAGCGTTTCGCTCAGGGTCTCTCCCACTGCCGGCGGCCTTCCGGTGAGCAGGTAGTAAAGGATGGCGCCCAATCCGTAGATGTCGGTGGGCGTGCCCGTGGTTCCCAGCGTGGAGTCGGCCTGTTCGGGCGCCATGAAGTTGGGCGAGCCGGCGCTCTCGATGGTCTGAGTCGGGTCCACCAGCGATTTGGTCAGGCCGAAGTCGGTGAGCTTGGGCTCATCGTCGGGGCTGATGAGGATGTTGGCCGGCTTGAGGTCGCGGTGGATGACGCCGTGCTGGTGCGCGTAATGGACGGCTCGGGCGAGCTGCTCGACGTAGCGCACCGCCGTGGCCACCGGCAGCAGCCCGTCCCGGCAGTGCTGGGCCAGGTTGCGTCCCGGCACGTATTCCATCGCAAAGTAGGGCCGGCCCTGGTGTTCGCCCACCTCGTGGATGGTGACGATGTGCGGGTGGGTCAGCCGCGCGGCGATCTTGGCCTCGCGCAGGAGCCGTTCCCTTGCCCTGGCGTCGGCGAATTCGCCCGCCAGCAGCATCTTGAGGGCAACCACCCGGTCGAGACCGGGCTGGCGGGCCTTGTAGATGACCCCCATGCCGCCTCGGCCGACCTCCTCCAACAGTTCGTAGGGGCCGAAGTGCTGCACCAACGACACATCGGCGGCCAGCGTGTGCTCCGAGGCCGGCTCGCCATACCCTTCGGCCGCCGGCAACGCCTCCTCCAGCAGGCAGGCCGCGCAGACGCCATCGCCCACGTCGCGCCCCAACGGGGAGCGGCAGCGGGAGCAGTGGGATGAGGCGCCAGTCATGCTGCGGGTGTGATTCATTCCACATCACGCCACCCGGGGGAAGACCAGTCGAGCGTGCCCAGGTAGGCCTCCGGATCCGGCCGTATGTTGCGCACGCGGACGAGCCCGCTGTGACCATCGCCGAACAGCAGGTTCCACCCCTTGGGTCCGTGACCCCGCGGGTTGAGGAACTTGCTGTTGATGATGTCCTGCTTGCCGGCCATGGCGAGGCAGGTGGTGAAGATCTTCTGCGAGGGATACGTGACGGCAGCCATCGAGTATTGCCTGGGCGTGTAGCTGCCCGGCTTCGACAGATGGGCCAGCCCCGGAACATACCAGTAGGAAGCCAGCACCGGCAGCCGGTTGGTGGGCACATTGTGGGCTACGGACATGACCAGGTTCATCGGTCCCTTGTCCGTGGGGCAGCGGTAGAAGGTTCCGTTGGTGGGCAGATACGGAACCATCATCGTGTAGAAGTCCACGAAGGCGATGTTGGGGAAGCCGCCCGGTGAATACGGCAGCCGGTCGGCGTTATCGGACAGATACATGGCAATGCTCAGGCCCAGCTGCCGTTCGTTGGACAGGCAGCGGACCCCAAGCGCCTTGCTCTTCGCCTTGCTCAGGGCCGGCAGGAGCATCCCAGCCAGGATGGCGATGATGGCGATGACCACGAGGAGTTCGATCAGGGTAAAGCCGCACCGGGCGGCCGGGCGGGCTGATGGGAGTGTCTTCATGTCATCTCCTGCACACCGGGTCGGTGGAAGAAGGATTCGCGGGAATTTGAGAAATCTCCGAGTGGTTCCCGTAGAGGGCCCTCGGAGCGCACACCCTGGTCGGGCGCCTCCGGCCCACCGGTCGTTACATTTCTCGGTTCAACATGGCAGGAGGTGAAATTTAGCTTCTTGCTCGAGTTTCGTCATTGGGACAGACGAAAAACCGGCTCCCCGGACCTCAAGTCGAATTGGGCAATACCCGAATCGAACCGGGTCCGCCGCCGGAGCCTGCGTAGGATCATCTCCACCCGGGACTGGAATTGAGGTCTGAGGTCGAGTCAATTCCGGCCGCAACGTTGGGATCGGGGAGTGGGCACTCGGAGTCGGAGGTGGTCACGCCTCCTCCCACGGGGTGAACCTCTATTCCAGTGGGTTTTCGGCGACGCCCTTGGCCCAAGTCTGCTTCAGGAGGCCTTCGTCCAGTGTTCCCATACGGAGCTTACGCCGTCGGGCGAGGACCACGAGGTGCGCATCGGTGGAATGAGCGGGCGTGCAGGCTGGAAGGTCGGTGGCGCGGACATCGTCGGGGATGAATCCGGCCCGTGTGGTCACTTCGGTGAGCCCTGCAAGGGCATCCTCAAAGGTGGCGTTGTAGGCGCGAAGGCTCACTCGCAGAAAGCCCAGTTCCGCAATGGGCGAGGTGACCACCCTGGCTCCGCCTTCCAGCCACGCGCGCGCCTCGCCATGACGTTCGTGAGATTCCCAGACCAGCGCGCAGAGCAGGTCCACATCCAACAGCCACTTCATGGGAACTCGGTTAGGGCGGCCTTAATGGAGGCGGTCGTCATCTTGGGGGCTCCTGCCGGAGCGACAAGGACCTTGCGGCCCCGCCGTTGAACCAGTCGGGCCTGCTGGGTTCGCTCGGGTTCCAGCACGAGGCGTTCCCCGTCGAGGGTCAGGTGGACCCGATCCCCCGGCCGCAGATGCAGGGCATGGCGGAATTGACTCGGAATAACGAGTTGTCCCTTCGTGGAAAGTATGGCGGTGCTCATGGCCGTATCTTACTTGACTTACCCTGGGCGCGACGCTGGGCGGCGTCAATCCCCGGGGTCCAGGCGGGCGAGCGACGTGGATACCACGCTGTAGGTCCCGATGTCCCCGGTGGTCACGTCAGGTCCCCCGCAGCGCCTGCAGCAGTCCCCGAAGCTCCTCGGCGACATCGCTGCGGGTGCCGACGGTCTGGCCCACCTCGTCCAGCAGCAGTTCGCGGTACCGCTGGCGGAACCGGTGCAGCAGGGACTTGAAGGCGGGCACGCCGAGGCCCAACTGCGTCGCCGCGTCGGCGAGGGTCGGCGGCTCGTCGCCCGCGGTCAGGAACCGTTTCAACACGTCGAACCGGACGTCGGCCCGGTCGGCGCATTCGGCCGCCAGCCGGGCCAGCACGCGGCTCAGGAGCGTCTCCGCCCAGGCCCGTTGAAACAGCCTCTCGGGCGTGTCGCTGTTGGAAGCTTCGCCGACGTAACCCGCCTCGCCCCGCTCGGCGATCAGTTGGTCCAGCGAACCGGTAACGACGCCGCCGCCGCGCCGGAGACGCCGCCCCTTCTCCCAGCCATTGATGAGAAACCGGTTCAGGGCGGTGAGCAGGAAGGAGCGGAAGCGGCCGCCTTCGGGCGAGAGGCCCTGGGCGAAGTCGTTGGCGAGCAGCTTGGCGAAGAAGTCCTGGGTCAGGTCGGAGGCATCCTCCGGACCGTGTCCCTTGCGGCGCACGAACGCGTAGAGCGGATACCAGTAGTCCCGACAGAGCTGTTCCAAGGCCGCCTGCGCCTGCTCGGGACTCGCCCCGCCCGCCCGCAACACCACGCTCCACCGGGTGGTGGTGAACTCGCGAGGTGGGGGAGCTTCCGGCATGGGATCTGGTGCCGGAAATTGTGGCGAAATGACGGGGGTGTGGGAACGGGAAATCAGTTGGGAGCTGAGAGGCCGGAACGGGGGGAGGCTCCGAGAAGCGTCGCGTCAACTCAACGTTCCGCTTTCAACTGGTTTCCCGTGCTACCCGGCCAGTTCCGCCATGAGGTCGCGGAGTCCAATCGACTGCACGCCGTCCCGGAGCGGATGTCGTCCGGTTCCGGAGTGCACCACCCAGCCTTGCGCCACCTCCAGATCGGAACACCCCTCGTGGAATCCCCGGGAGGGGGAAGCGTCCGGACTGCGCTTGATCTCCACCGCCCACCGCTTTCCTCCAGGCAGTTCCAACACGAGGTCAACTTCGGCGCCGCCGGAAGTCCGGTAGAATCCCGGGACCGTGCGCGCCGGCGCCACCGCCAACAGGCTTTCGATCACGAATCCTTCCCAACTCCCGCCGACCACCGGGTGCCCAAGGAGCGCATCCCGATCCCCGATTCCCAGGAGCGCATGGACCAGTCCGCAGTCTCGCAGGTACACCTTGGGCGATTTCACCAGCCGTTTGCCCACATTCACCGCGTAAGGGGTGAGCCGACGGACCAACAGCAGGTCCACGAGCAGATCCGTGTATCGTCCCACGGTTTGTCCACTGACCTCCAATCCCGCCGCGAGTCGCGCCGCGTTGTGAAGTCCACCTTGGGCATGAGCCAGCATCGTCCAGAACCGGCGGAGTGTCTCGGCCGGAATTCGGGGACCGAACTGGGGAATGTCGCGCTCCAAAAAGGTTCGGATCAGGTCGTCGCGCCACGCCAGGCTCTCCTCGTCGCTCCGGGCCAGAAAGTTGTCGGGGAATCCTCCGCGCACCCAGAGCGTCTCGTCGTCGCCCGGATCGACCTCACCCGGGTGAAGGGGTCCCAAGTCCAGATAACTGATGCGACCGGCGAGGCTTTCCCCGCTTTGACGCAGGAGGCCGATGGACGCCGAACCCAGAATCAGGAATCGCCCGGTGCGATGTCCGCGCCGGCGCCCTGCATCAATGACTCCCCGGAGAACCGGAAACAGGTCCGGAGTCCGGTGAATTTCATCCAGGATGACCAGCCGTTTTTCTCATGGAGCGCCAGAAACGCGGGGGGATCGGACAGCTTGGCGCGGTCGGAGGCCTTCTGGAGATCCAGGTAAATGGCGTCGGATTGGCGGGCGATTTCGAGGGCCAGCGTCGTCTTTCCGACCTGTCTGGGTCCCAGCAGGGCAACCGCGGCCTGGCGCTCCAATGCCGCCCGGACAGCCGGGACCATGGCGCGATTGATCATCCATGCAAATCTTCCACGCCGTGGACGATTTGCAACCGCTTCGATGGATCCGCTCTCCCAAGACAGCGCGGCCCGTGCCTCCCCCGGGCTCGCTCCTCCGGCGCGCAGCACGACGCTCCACCGGGTGGTGTGAACTCGCGGGGTGAGTGGACTTCCGGCATGGGACCGGACGCCGGAGGTCGTGGCGAAAAGGTGGGGGAGGGGAAGCTGCGAGGTCGGAACGGGGGAGGCTTTGTTCAATCAACGACAACTATTCTTCCCCGCCGGGAAAAATAATCGTCGTTGTACACGGCCGCACGGGCCATCGGACAACTGGAACAGATCAAGGTCCTGTCCCCCGTGGGAAATGCCCGACGGGACCGGGTGTTCTGTGCGCGGGCCATCCTGGACATTCTGGGGGAACCCGCCCGCTTGAAGCCGAGGTCAACGTCGGTGGGCGAGATCTGATGAAGATGCTTGCCGAAACGGGCTGGCGCGTCCTCATACCCGCCGAGTTCTTCCGGGATTTGCCGCCCGATTCGCGATCAGGAACTGAGCCACCGATAACGGATCCCACCGGAAACCGGCAGTGGCGGTTGGGAACCGGGCCGTATCCACGCAGAAATCTGGAGGTGAGGGTTGGAATCGCCCGCCTGTGCGGCATTTGCGGAGACAGAATGACGCGGTTTTCCCGGGAAACCAAGCGTATCCCGGGCGAATCTGGCACCCGCAGGTAATGGCCGGTTGGTGTCCAATTTGGTGTCCATTTCTTCGTCCGAAGGGTTGAAATAGTGAACCGCGTTATTTCATTTATTGATCACAATGTGAAATACTGGGAATCTGTCGTCGTGCCAAGGAAAGCAGAAGAACCAATCCCCGCGCGGGCTTCCGGACGGTGGATCCGGACACTGGAGGGCTATCGGGCCTTCCATCCAAACCCTCTGCCTCCCCACTTGGACTG
Organism: Verrucomicrobiia bacterium; assembly: GCA_019634635.1. Classification (NCBI taxonomy): domain Bacteria; kingdom Pseudomonadati; phylum Verrucomicrobiota; class Verrucomicrobiia; species Verrucomicrobiia bacterium. The sequence goes on along the minus strand of JAHCBB010000011.1, from coordinate 99,218 downwards.
GACTCCGGCCCTCGCGTCTGCCCTGGCGGATGCTTCCCTGCTGGTGGGCCGGTTGGAGGGAGAAGGCCGACGATTGCCCAATCCGCACCTGCTCATCCGGCCGTTCGTGCGTCGCGAAGCCGTGCTGTCGAGCCGCATCGAGGGGACGCAGGCGACATTGGGGGAGTTGCTGGCGGCTGAGGCGGGAGCGTCCGTGGATCGCAGCCCGGACGATCTACGGGAGGTGGGCAACTACGTGGCCGCCTTGGAGCACGGGATCGGGCGCCTTCAGTCACTGCCGATGTCTCTTCGCCTGGTCCGGGAGTTGCACGAGCACCTCATGACCGGGGTGCGCGGAGCCCATGCCACCCCGGGTGAATTCAGGAGGACGCAGAACTGGATCGGTGGTCCTGGCGAAACGCTGGCGCAGGCGGGATATGTGCCCCCTCCGCCGGAAGTGTTGGGGGAGAGTCTTTCCGCGTGGGAGAAATTCCTCCACGAGCGGATGCTGCCTCCGCTGGTGCACGTTGCCCTCTCGCATTATCAGTTTGAGGCGATCCATCCATTTCTCGATGGCAACGGTCGGGTGGGACGTCTTCTCATCACGCTGCAACTATGCGAACGGAACATTCTCCCAGCACCGTTGCTCTACCTGTCGGCCTTTTTCGAGGCGACACGGGCGGATTACTACGCGGGTCTGCGCGCGGTGTCGGAACGCGGTGACTGGGAAGGCTGGGTGCAGTATTTTCTGAATGGCGTGGCGCGGCAGGCGGAGGATGCCTTAAGCCGGGCTGAGCGGATCAACGGCTTGATGACGACGTGGCGGAACCAACTGTCCGGCAAGGCCGGGACCAAGCTGGCCCTCCAGATGCTCGACATGATCGGGAGCAACCCGTTTGTGACCCCACGAGGAGCCGAGTCCCGATTGAACATCGCCTACAATACGGCAGCACGGGCCATCGGACAACTGGAACAGATCAAGGTCCTGTCCCCCGTGGGAAATGCCCGCCGGGACCGGGTGTTCTGTGCGCGGGCCATCCTGGACATTCTGGAGGAACCCGCCCGTTTGAAGCCGATGTCAACGCCGGCGGGCGAGATCTGAGGATGATGCTTACCGAAACGGATTGGCGCCTCCTGGTTTCCGCCGAGTGCTTCCGGGATTCGCCGCCCGGTTCCCGTACATGAACTGTGCCATCCACTGGTGATCCCAGTGGAATCCGGCAGTAGCGTCGGTGAATCGGGCCGAAACCACGCAGAAACCTGGAGGCGAGGGTCGGAATCGGACGGCGGTTTGCCGTTCGGACTGCCCATCACTTCCCATTGAACCTCAGCCCCTTGGGCTGGCAGGTCACAGAACTATTGGAAAATGGCCTGATTCTGCCGTGTCCGTCAAGTTGCCCGACAATATCCGGCAAGCCTGTCACTAGCATTTCACTACCCACCCAAGAACGCCTTGCTGGCACTTTTGCTGGCACCGGTGTCGGAGGATTCGGCAACGATTGGGCCGAAAGCCACGAATCAACATTGCGGCTGAATTTGCCCGTCCCTCAGGGCCATTCGGCGCTCGGTGGCCGCCGCCAGGGCCGGATTGTGGGTTATCACCACCAGCGTAAGTCCGCCGGCATGGAGTTCCTGGAAAAGCCGCCGGATGGAGTTCCCGGTATCGGAATCGAGATTGCCCGTGGGCTCGTCAGCCAGGAGCAGAAGCCGACGGTTCATCAATGCCCGGGCGATGGCCACCCGCTGCATCTCGCCGCCGGAGAGTTCGTGCGGACGGTGGTTGCGCCGCGCTAGCAGGCCGACGGTATCCAGCAGTTCCTCCACGCGCCGTGCATCGGGTCTCCGGGCAAAGCAGGCCGGCAGCGCGATGTTCTCGGCCACGGACAGCGTCGGCACGAGACCGAAGTGCTGAAAAACAGAATCCCAGCCGGTCGCGACGCAGACGGGTCCACTGCGGCCTCCGTCAATCCGGAGGCCTCCTGTCCGCCCAGATGCAGCGTGCCGGCGGTGTGTGCGTCCATGCAACCGAGCAGATTCAGCAGCGTGGTCTTGCCGGAGCCGGATGGCCTGGTGATCGCGATGAATTTACCGGACCGAATCTCAAAGGATGCGTCCTTGAGAGCCTCCACTGTCTCGCAGCCGCGCGGGCACTTTTTCAAACCAAATGGCCACCACGGCGGCCAGGGAGCGGAAGGAGGATACAGGCGGCATGGGGGGGCAGGCGCCGACCGGCGTGCGCATCGCCACCCGCGGTAGCAGACGTGCTGCCCGCTAAGCGGGCAAAACACCCGGCCACGCTGCCCAGAAGCAGCGCACCACCCAGGCAGAGGAGGGCGATGCTGGGCTCAATGCACACCAGCGGATCTGCGGGGGCGAATGGGAGGCGGTCGCGAAGCCAGGATTCGATGGCGTGAGACGGGGTGGCGGCATGGATCAGTCCGAGCAAGCCGCCGCCCACCAACATCGGGAGTCGGTGCTCAAACCACCGATGTCCATGATCACGAAAGTCTCGGTTGCATTCGGATTCGGAATTCCCTAATTCTTGGAGCGTTGAAGCGGAGTTGGAACAGTCTGTGGATCCTCGTGCTGGCCTTCTGGCTGCCTTGTACCATGCATTGTTCCTTGGAAGCCGTTGGCCTCGTTTTCGCCGAATGCTGCAACGGGGCCTCTGAAGGGCACGATGCATCGGACACCCACTCTGGCGATTGCGAGATTTGTACGGCAGTTGAATCGGGTGGTTACACGACGCCTGCGCCTCAGTTGGATCTCATCAAGCCGCTGTTGGCAGTTGTGGTGTTGATCGGGCTGGAACAAGAGGTCCCGGTTGCTTCTTCGAAACACTCCTCCCTCCACGCACTCCCGCTGCCAGACGCACCACCGTCATGGCGTTTCATTGAGCGCGCCGCCCTTCCTCCGCGGGCGCCTTCCTTCGTGAGCTGACCGGTTCCCGTCCGGGAGCTGGTGAATCTGTGACGGGCACCTCCCTGCCCGGACCTCCCTCTCCTGGCGGCGATCCCGCCATAACCGCAGTTTCAGGCTCATTTATGTCTTTCAAAAACAATTACTTGCCGCTTTGTCTCGTCGCGATTTTTGGTGCAGCCGTCCAGGCTGACCAGCCAGCGCCTCCTCCGACAGCGTTGACCATCGAAGATCTGGTCCACAGCACGGTGGTCCAGAATCCGGAAATCCGCTTCTACGAAGCGCAGGTGGTCGCGGCGAAGGCCGAACGACAATCGGCCGGGTTGCTCTCCAATCCGGTGGTTGCCAGTGAGGTTGGGCCGATGCGTACCCGGGACCGCGACGGCAACCTGACGGGTGAGGGAGTCGCCTGGTCGGTCTCGGTCATGCAGGCCTTTGATTGGCCCGGACGCATGGGCCTGAGGAAGGCGATTGCCAATCGAGACATCGCCCTGGCCGAACTGGGCCTCGCAAGATTTCGGGCAGCACTCGCCGCCCGGGTCCGAACGCTATCCTACGGGCTGTTTGCCGCCCAGGAGAAGGCCATTGCTGCCGCCGAGGTCGCCGGGCGGTTGCGGGACCTGAAGGAAGTTCTGGTTCAGCGCGATCCGGCTGGGATCACACCGCTGTTGGAGACGCGAGTGATTGAAGCGACAGAACTGTCCGCCCAACGCCAAGCCTCCGAGTTGGCGCTGGCCCTGGAGTCGGGTCTGCTGGAACTCAATGCGCTGCGAGGACTGACCAACACCGCGCCGTTCTCCATCCTGCCGGCTCAATTGGAATTCAAACCCGCGGGTGACCGCGCACGCCTGACCGCCCTAGCCCGTACCAACAATTTTGAACTGCGGCTGCGTGCCGTGGAACTGGAGCAGCAAGGATTTCGGGTGGATCTGGCCAAGAACGAGCGCTGGCCCAGCATCAGCATCGGCCCCTCGATCTGGCAGCAAAACGCCGCCGATGACCAACGCTCCGTGGGAGTCGGGATCTCGTTTCCCCTCCCGCTCTGGAATCGAAACTCGGCCAATATCCAATCGGCAAAGGCAAGGCAACTGCAGGCGGAGACGCTCCTCACTGTCGCTCAGAGAGACACCGAGCGACAAGTGGCCCAAGCGGCGGCGACCTATTCCGCCAAACTCCAAGAAATGGACCGCTGGCGGCCCGAGGCCGTGACCCATTTTCGTGAGGCTGCCGAGCTGGCAGATCGTCACTATCGGTTGGGGGCGGTGCCTGCCGCGACATACGTCGAGCTTCAACGCCAGTACCTGGAGGCGGTCCGTGGGCTATTGGACACCAAGCGGGAAGCTCTCGAAGCGGCCCAACAGTTGGAGTATCTCACCGGATTGCCTGAACCTTTGGTCACCGCCCAAACCGCCGCTCCCAATCCATGAAGGGACTTCTCCATCTCTGCTTGGTCATATTCATGTTGACTGGCTGCCGGCGTGGTCCCGACGGGGCGACTGCTGGTGAATCCGGGCATGGCCACACCGAATCGGCGCCCGGGAAACCCGATGCGCACGGCCACAGTCATGGCCACGGCGAAAGTGAAGGCGCCAGCGGAGCCTCATTCAAAGAAGGCCAAGGAGTTTTGGTCAAAGACGAGGCAAAGAAGTTGTTGGGCATTGAAGTCGTGGACGTCGCCGAGAGGGAGATGCCCGCCGAGCTGCGCACGACCATCCAGATATTCGGGGAGCGGCATAATCTCAACTCCCGGGAACACGATACCTGTCTTGTTCAAGGGGCAGCATTCGTTGCAACGAATGCTGCGGCTGTCCTGAAGGCGGGACAGTCCGTCGAACTGCGCCAAGGAACCAACGCGGCCTTTGCAGGAACGGTCCTTGGCGTACCGAAGAGCCTCACTTTGGGAGAAGCGGAGATCGTGATTGGCATTTCGAATGCCGCCGCATCGCTGAAGCCGGGCGACTTCGTTTCCGCTCTCGTCAAACTACCACTACAAGGACCGGTTCCAAGCGTTCCCGTCTCGGCTCTGCTTCGCACCGCCGAGGGCACCTACGTTTATGCCGTAAACGGGGACGCCTATTTCCGCACAGCGGTAAAGACGGGCATCGAATCGGGCGGCTGGGTCGAAATTACTGACGGACTGCTGGCCGGCGACCAGGTCGTCGTTCAGCCAGTGCAGGCACTCTGGCTCATCGAACTGCGCGCCACCAAGGGCGGCGGTCACTCTCACTGATCATGCTCAACCGTCTCCTTGAGTTTTCTGTCCGGCAGCGAGTCTTTGTGCTCCTCGCCACCTTGATCCTTGTCGGCATCGGTGTCTGGTCCGCGCTACGCCTCCCGATTGATGCGGTGCCTGACATCACCAATGTCCAGGTACAGATCAATGCCTCGGTGTCGTCGCTGGCGCCCGAGGAGATCGAGAGGCTCGTCACCTTTCCGATTGAGAATGCCATGGCCGGTATTCCGGGCCTGACCGAACTTCGGTCTCTGTCGAAGTTCGGGCTTTCGCAAATCAATCTGATCTTTGAGGACGGCACGGACATCTTCCGATCCCGACAGTTGGTCAGTGAACGGCTTCAGACGACCATTGATGAACTGCCGGCTGGACTGACCCCGAAACTGGCGCCCATCAGCACGGGCTTGGGCGAGATCTACTACTACGTCGTCGAGTACGATCCGACTGCGACCAATCGGCCACCAACTCGCGAAGCGCAGTTGATGGAGTTGAAACTCATCCATGACTACCTCATCAAGCCCCGGCTGCGCTCAACACCCGGTTTGGCCGACGTCAACGCTAGTGGGGGATATGAAAAGCAGATCGTCATCCAGCCCGATCCCGAGAAACTCAAGAGTGCGGGCCTGTCGTTCGCCGAGGTGGCGGAAGCCATTGGAGAAAATGTCGAGAACGCAGGCGGAAGCATCATTCAGCTTGGAGGCGAGACGGTCACCGTTCGGGCGGCTGGCCGGGTCCAAACTTTGGATGAAATCAAAAATCTCCCGATCCAGTTTGGCGCCCGGGCCAGCCCTCTCCGGGTAGGCGATGTCGCCGAAGTCGGAATTGGCAAGGCCGTCCGGACAGGAACCGCGACCTACAATGGCGAAGAAGCGCTGCTGGGTGCCGCGCTCATGCTGGCCGGAGAAAACAGTCGTCTGGTGGCCAAGCGAGTGGACGAAAAGCTGAAGGAGATTCAGTCCAAACTGCCCGCCGGAATCCTCATCATCCCGGTCTATGATCGGACCGTGCTGGTGGACCGCACCATTCGGACGGTCGAGACCAGCCTCTTTGAAGGAGCCATCCTGGTCGTGGTGGTCCTGCTGATCATGCTTGGCAATTGGCGGGCGGCTCTGATTGTGGCGTTGGCGATTCCTCTCTCCCTCCTGTTTGCCATAACCGGAATGGTTCAAAGCCGGGTTTCTGGGAATCTGATGAGCCTCGGCGCGATTGACTTCGGGCTGATAGTGGATGGATCCGTGGTCATGGTGGAGAACATTATCAGGCACCTGGCGGAGAAGCAGCACCAACTCAAGCGACGCCTTACTGCTGTGGAACGGGCGAATGAGGTGATTGCTTCGGCGAAGGAGGTGGCCAGCCCGATGTTTTTTGGCGTGTGTATCATCACCGTGGTCTATTTTCCGATCCTCGCCCTCACGGGAATTGAGGGGAAGATGTTCAAGCCGATGGCCATCACCGTGATCTTTGCCTTGGTGGGCTCCATGGTCCTCGCCCTAACACTAATGCCCGCGCTGTGCTCCTTTTTGTTGGGGGGAAACATCAGGGAGTCCGACAGCTTCCTGGTCACTTGGGCCAAACACCTGTACACCCCAATTCTTCGGTTCGCCCTGAAATGTCGGTGGTTGGTCACGGGCGCTGCGGCTGGTTTCTTCGTGCTGGCTGTCTTCGTCTTCGGACGTCTGGGCGCGGAGTTCGTGCCTCAATTGGACGAAGGTTCATTCGCTACACACATGATCCGGACCACGAGCATCGGAATTGATGCGAGCATCGAGATGCAGAAGCGTGGGGAAAAGTTGCTTTTGGAAAAGTTCCCCGAGGTCGCCTATACCTTCAGCCGTCTGGGTACCGCTGAGATTGCCAGCGATCCAATGGGAGTGAACGTCGCCGACACCTACATCATGTTCAAGCCATTGGATCAATGGCGTAAGGTGGACGGAAAACTCATCAGCAAGGAGGCATTGGCCAACCTGATGACCGAAGAACTCGGAATGCATGTCCCAGGGGAAGGACATCTTTTCAGCCAGCCCATTGAGATGAGGTTCAATGAGATTCTCGAGGGCACACGGGCCGACATCGCTGTAAAGGTCTTCGGAGACGATTTTGCGGTCATCGAGAAGATCGCATCCGAGGTGCGGGAGATCCTGGAAACCATCCCTGGAGCGGGCGATGTGGAATTCGATGCGCTCGGGAAATCGCCTCTTCTGGAGATCATCCCCAAACGGGAGGCCATGTCCCGGTACAATCTCCATGCAGCAGAATTGAATCGGGTGGTGGCCACGGCGCTCGCGGGGCAGGAGGTGGGCAAGCTCATCGAAGGAAACCGTCGCTTCGACATCGTCGTCCGGCTCAGCGAGGAGTTGCGGGAACGGATGGAGGAGTTGAAGCGCCTGCCGGTCCGCGTTGAAGGCGGCGGATTGCTCACCCTTGGTCAGGTCGCAGATTTCAAAGTGGTCGAGCAGGTGGCTGCCATTTCCCGCGAGTACAGCCAGCGACGGGCGGCGATCATGGTCAATCTGCGCGGTCGGGACGTGGAGAGTTTCGTGCTGGAGGCGCAGCGTAAGATTACCGAGCAGGTCAACCTTCCTGACGGCTATAGCATCGAGTTCGGAGGCCAGTTCAAAAATCTTCAGGAGGCTAGGCGACGACTGATGGTGGTGGTACCAGCGGCGCTGGCGCTTATTTTCGTTCTGATTTTCATGGCGTTGCAGAGTCTCCGGCAGTCTTTGCTTGTCTTTCTCGCCGTTCCTCTCGCCGTCACCGGTGGTGTCTTTGCGCTTTGGCTCCGCGACTTGCCGTTCAGCATTTCAGCCGGAGTCGGGTTCATTGCGTTGAGCGGGATCGCGGTTCTCAATGGACTGATGATCATCACGTTTTTCAATCAACTGCGGGAACGAGGAGCCGATGTGCGTACTGCCGTCTGGGATGGTTCCTTGCTGCGGCTGCGCCCCAAGCTCATGACAGCTCTTGTCGCCTCGTTGGGATTCGTACCGATGGCGATTGCCGGCGGTGCAGGGGCGGAAGTGCAACGCCCGCTCGCGACCGTCGTCATCGGCGGCATCCTGAGTTCCACTTTCCTGACGCTCGTATTGCTCCCAACGCTTTACGAGTGGATTGAGCGAAAGAAGAAACCTGCGAACGACGCGCCAGCGGAACTGCCTTCGAGTGAAGCCGAACCGTCTCCTGACGCCGCGACCGCTTCATGACCCCAAATGAACTCCTATCTCAACGCCATCGGACTGTTCGCAGTAACGGCCCTGGCCGAAATCTTCGGCTGTTACACGTTCCACCTCTGGCTTGCGCAGAAAAAGTCGTCGCTCTGGCTCGTGCCAGGCGTAGCGAGCCTGGCGCTCTTCGCGTGGCTGCTGACGCTACACCCGACCGCCGCTGGACGCACCTATGCGGCGTATGGTGGAATTTATATCGCGGCCTCGCTGGCGTGGCTCAAGTTAGTGGATGGGCAGACGCCCGGTCGCTGGGACATTCTTGGCGCGGTCGTCTGCCTAGCTGGCGCGACCATCATTTTGTTCCCTCACCTTAAAACATAAACACCATCCGAAAGGACAGTCACAAACATGAAAACAAAGCTCCGCATCCTCACCCTCGCCGTCGCGTTCTGCGCCGCGCTCGCCCTCCCGGCCAATGCCCAAAAGAAGCACGATCATGATGAACACAAGGCAACCCCCAAGGGCGGACGACTGCTCGACAAGACCGAGCCGCACGCCGAGTTCGTCGTCGAGAAGGACCGCACCGTGACCATTAACTTCTACAACGACGACATGAAGCCCGTCGCCGCCACCACGCAGGCCGTAACCGTCATCGCCGACGCCAAGAGCGGGAAGGAGACACTCCAGTTCGAGAAGAAGGGTGACTCGCTCGTCAGCAAAAGCAAGCTGCCCGAGGGCGAAGGGTACAACGTCGTCGTGCAGTTCAAGCAAACCGCCGACGCAAAGCCGGTGAACCTCCGCTTCAAGCTGGACATGTACACTTGCGGCGAGTGCAAGCGGGCGGAATACGCCTGCATCTGCGATCATTGAACAACCGATATCAACGCTCGCCGCGTGGTCGCCTTTCACCACGCGGCGGGTCAGGCGAAGGGACGCAATATGAAATCTTTGAAGACAATTCGCTTTGGCCCGGCATTGCTGTGCCTCGTGTTGTTCTCGGCCACTGCGGCGATCGCCCACACCGACCGCTCGCGCCCGGCGTGTGGCATCGTGGACCGTCTCGATGTGGCAGGTCGCACGGTTCAGTTCGCCCCCAAGCACGGCAAAGCTCCGACGGAACTCGCCCTGACGAGCCAGACGAAGTTCATTCACAACTGGTACTTCGCTCCGGCGGAGGAACTCAAGGACGGCACCAGGCGGTGATCTATCATCGTACGTCATTTTTCGGAAAGCCGTTTGTGACGAAAGTGGTTTGGGTCAACGGGAGCTGACGCCGGAGACAGAATCGTGAGCCGATGGTTGTCACCCGAAAACGCCGCCCGACGTGCCGAACGTGCCACGAAGGACGCCGCGCAACGGCGCAAGGAGAAGCGTCGAAGCCTGATGCTGATGGTCGGCGTTGCCGTGGTCTCTGTGGGGCTGACGGTCGCCGATTACTTCTGGCTGCGGCATCAAGCGAAGCAGAAGCACGAGCGGCATCACCAGCTCCAGCAACGCAGCAAGTTGACCAACGCCCCTGCGTCTAGAGCCCCGCCTGTCCGGCAGAATCAGGTGACGAATCATGACTGAAGAATGCAGCAGTTGCGGATGCGGATCGAAGGCCGGCGCTCCCATCGCGTCCGTTCCCGTGCCCGCGTCGGACGGAAGGCCCGGAACGACCCTGCGCGTGGCGGGGATGGATTGTCCCGATGAAATTGCCGCGATTGAACAGGTTTTGAAACCGCTCGCCGGGGTGGGCGAAATCAAAGTCAACCTCATGGCGGGCACGGTGACGATTGGCCACGACCAACGCATCACCCCGCAACAATTGATTCAAGCCATCGGAACTGCGGGCTTGAAGGCTTCGACGATGGATGGCGCCGAAGCGGAGGATGAATACAGCGGCGATGCAACACGCGTCCACCTGATCCTGGTGGTTGTCTCCGGTATCTTCACGGGCGCGTCGCTCCTGTTTCAGTGGCAGAATCTTTTCGCGCCTTACGGAAAAGCCGTTGCCGCAGTCGTCGCGATCCTTGCCGGAGGTTGGTTCATTCTTCCGAAAGCGATTCGCGCCCTGCGCCATGTCTCGCTCGACATGAATGTGCTGATGAGTGTCGCTGTGATCGGCGCGGCGTGCATCGGCGAATGGACGGAGGCGGCGGCGGTCGTGTTTCTTTTCGCGTTGTCGGAACTTTTGGAAGGCTTCAGCGTCGGTCGCGCCCGCCGAGCCATTCAATCACTGCTCGAACTCACGCCGGATACCGCGTTGGTGAAACGCGACGACCAGATTCAGGAAGTCCGCGTTGAGGAGGTCAAGGTGGAGGAAACCCTGATCATCAAGTCAGGAGCGCGCGTACCGCTCGACGGCGTTGTGACTTCCGGTGAATCCGCCATCAATCAAGCGCCCATCACTGGCGAATCCATGCCGGTGGAAAAGAAATCCGGCGATACCGTGTTCGCCGGAACGATCAATGGTGAAGGCTCGCTCGAAGTGAAAGTGACCAAGGCTTCGACCGACACCACGCTGGCGAAAATCATCAAGCTTGTCGGTGAAGCGCAGAGTCAGAAAGCGCCTTCCCAACGGTTCGTGGACCAGTTCGCGAAGATTTACACTCCGGCGGTTTTCGTCGTCGCCATTCTGGTTCTGCTGTCCGGCCCGTTGCTTTTCAACGGCGCATGGCTGGAGTGGACTTATCGCGCCTTGGTTCTGCTCGTCATCGCCTGTCCGTGCGCGCTGGTGATTTCCACGCCGGTTTCAATCGTCTCCGGCCTGACCGCGATGGCGCGGCACGGCGTCCTCATCAAAGGTGGCGTATTTCTGGAAGAGATCGGGAAACTGAAAGCTCTTGCGGTGGACAAGACCGGCACAATCACCGAAGGCAAACCGCATGTCCAACAAGTGATTCCGTGGAACGGGAATTCCGAGGAAGAAATTGTGAGCATCGCCGCCGCAATTGACAGGCACTCCGATCATCCGCTCGCGCAAGCCGTCGTAAAGTACGCGGAGAAAAAGAAGGTTCGATTCCCGCGCAGCGAGAACTATCAGTCCAAAACCGGGCGGGGCGCGGAGGCGCAGATTGACGGGCATCTCTATTTCGTTGGCAATCACCGCTTCGCTCACGAATCCGCTGTCTGCTCGGACGAACTCGAAAGGAAGTTGGGCGAACTGGAAGCCCAGGCGATGTCCGTCGTCATCGTGGGCCATAAACCGCACGAAGGCTGCGCTGGCGAAGTGCTGGGGATTCTCGCTGTCGCCGACACAGTTCGCTCCAATGCCGTCGAGGCCATCAAAGCCATTCGCTCCGCCGGAGTCGAAGAAGTTGTCATGTTGAGTGGCGATAATCAGCGAACGGTCGATGCCATTTCCAAACAGATCGGCATTGACGAGGCGAAAGGTGACTTGTTGCCTGACCATAAGATTGAGCGCATCCGTGAGCTGGTCGCGCAACACAAGCACGTCGGCATGATTGGCGATGGCGTGAACGACGCACCCGCGATGGCCGCAGCGAGTGTTGGTATCGCAATGGGCGGCGCGGGCACGGACACAGCAATTGAAACGGCAGACATCGCGCTCATGCAGGATGATTTGAGCAAAGTGGCCGAGGCCATTCGGCTAGGCCGTCGTACCGTAGGCATCATTCAGGCGAACGTCGCCTTCGCGCTCGGCGTGAAGGCCGTGTTCCTCGGGCTCGCCTTGTCCGGCCACACCAGCCTCTGGCTGGCGATTCTGGCCGACACCGGCGCAACACTTGTCGTCATCACGAACGCGCTGCGGCTGCTGAAGCGAGGTAGCCGGTGAGCGATTGGAGACGTAAAGTCTCGGATTGCTCCATTTCGTTTCGGATGGTATTTTTCACTGTCGTGCATCGGATCAAGGCAATCGTGGCGGTACTGCTGGCGCTTGTTTGGTTGCCAGCGGTTTCGTGTTGCCTGGTTGATGCGTCGGGACTGCTCGGCAAACAGGAGTGCTGCTCGAAGGAGCATTCGCATCGCCCTTCCGTTCCCGGCAACTGTGATCAGCCCTGCGGTGCGCTGGCCTCCGCTTCCTACCTGCCGCAGCAGAGTCAGTTGCTCGTCATCGCGCCTCTCGGCGTGCCGCTGTTCGAAGCCGCTTTCCCGCCAATTGAGGTTCACCGGCCCGCCGGAGTTGGCCGCGAATTACCCGCGACCGCGCCGCCCGAGCTGGCGAGGCACTGGCAGTTCTCCTCCCGCACGGCGCTCGCCCCGCGCGCTCCTTCCTTCGCTTCGTAACCAGTCCCGCACGGGGCTGGCCCTTCTGGCGCGGTGCGCGACGCATCGCGAGTTGTTTCCCTGTCGGTGTGCAACGGTGAAGTCCATTTGTGTTTATGAAGCGAAATCAATCTTGTTTTGGAAGTATGCTGGTCGCGGCGCTAGCGCTTGCGGGTTGCCAGCCGAAGTCCGGCGAACCGGCGGCGGGCGAGGAGTCGGTAGAGATCGGTCCGAAATACAGCGCGAAAAGCGGCCTGCATGTGCCGGATGAAACGCGGCGCTCGCTCGGCTTGAAGACGGTCGAGGTCACGGAACAAAAAGTTCCGGCGACGCTCGACGTGCAGTTGCGCGTGTATCAAGAAGGCCAAGAATCCATCCTCGCCAGCGCCACGGTTACACCGGACGAGGCGAAGCAGTTGAAGCGCGGGCAAACGGTTCAGGCCCGCGCGAACGGCGCTAGTTACACCGGCAGCGTGGCGGCTGTGGACGACCGGTTGCAGAAGGCCACGGGCATGGCCGAGGTGCTGGTGGAACTAGCCCGCACCAATGGAGCAGCCAGCATCGGAGCGTTTCTGTCCGCGACTGTTGCGTTCGAATCCGAGGCGACGGTTGTTTCGATACCACGCGCGGCCTTGCTGCAGTGCAGCGACGGACATTCCGTTTACACGGTGAGCGGCGAGAGCTTGGTTCGCACGCCGGTCAAGGTGGGCGCGATGGCGGGCGACCTGGTGGAAATCAAGGACGGCCTTTACGCGGGTGACCAGGTGGTGTTGCAGCCAGTGATGTCGCTGTGGATGACGGAACTCGCGGCGGTAAAAGGTGGGCAGGCATGCTGTGTGATGCCCGCGGGGAAAGGGAAGTAGCCGCATGGTCCTCAAGACCCTTGAATTCTCGCTCCGGCAGCGGGCGCTGGTGCTGCTCGCGACGCTCGTGCTCATCGGGGTGGGCGTATGGTCGGCGATACGGCTGCCGATTGACGCCGTGCCGGACATCACCAACCCGCAGGTGCTCATCAACACCGCCGTGCCCGCGCTCGCGCCGGAGGAAATCGAAAAGCTCGTTACGCTCCCGCTCGAAAGCCAGATGGCCGGTCTGGCTGGCATGATGGAACTGCGCTCGCTCTCAAAGTTCGGTCTGTCGCAAATCCGCATGACGTTCGAGGACGACGTGGACCTGTATCGCACGCGGCAACTGGTGAGTGAACGATTGCTCGGCGCGGCGGAGAAGTTGCCGCGAGATTTGCAGCCCCGGCTCGCGCCCATCAGCACCGCGCTCGGCGAAATCTTCTACTACTCGGTCGAATTCGCTGCCGATACGACGAACAAACCGCCCACACGCTACGAGCAGTTGCAATCGCTCAAGCAAATTCAGGAATACGTCATCAGCCCTTTACTTCGCGCCACGCCGGGCGTCGCCGAAGTGAACACGAGCGGCGGTCACGAACGGCAACTCGTCATCATGCCGGACGCCGCGCGACTCGTCAGCGTAGGCCTGAGCCTGAACGACCTCGCGCACGCCATCAGCGAGAACACCGAGAACGTCGGCGGTGGTCTGGTGGAAATCGGCGGTGAACAAATCGTCATCCGCGCCAATAGTCGGGTGAGCACGACGGAGGAAATTGCGCAGCTTCCGCTCAAGTTCGCCGGGTCAGTGCGGCCGTTGCTGGTGCAGGATGTGGCGCAAATCGGTATCGGTTCAGGATATCGCACTGGCGCGGCGACAGTGAATGGCACGGAAAGCGTGGTCGGCGGCGCGTTGATGCTCGCGGGCGGAAACAGCCGTATCGTGGCCCGCGACGTGGCCGCGAAGCTGGCGCACATTCAGGAGAAACTGCCGCCGGGCGTTGAAGTGCGTCCGCTTTACAACCGCTCCGACCTGGTGAATCGTACGTTGCATACGGTTGAGAGGAATTTGTTCGAGGGCGCGTTGCTGGTGGTGGTCGTGTTGTTCGCGTTGCTCGGGAATCTGCGCGCGGCGTTCATCGTGGCGCTGGCGCTTCCGCTTTCGATGTTTTTCGCGCTAACCGGCATGGTCGAAAGCCGCGTCTCCGGCAATTTGATGAGCCTCGGTGCGATTGACTTTGGCCTCATCATTGATGGCGCGGTCGTGATGGTGGAGAACATCATCCGGCATCTTGCGCACAAGCAGAAGGAACTTGGCCGCGAACTCACCGCCGCCGAACGATTCGACGAAGTGCGCTACTCGGCGAAGGAAGTTGCCAACCCGATGTTCTTCGGCGTGCTCATCATCACGGTCGTCTATGTGCCGATCCTCGCGCTCACGGGCATCGAGGGGAAAATGTTCCGCCCAATGGCGCTCACTGTCATTTTTGCGCTGACGGGCTCGCTCGTGCTGGCGCTCACGCTCATGCCGGTACTGTGCTCGTATTTCCTGCGGGGCAAAATCCGCGAGCACGACAACTGGCTGGTGCGACTCTTCAAGGCGCTATACACGCCGCTGCTCGAATGGGCGCTGCGGTTCAAGCCGGTGGTAGTGGCCGCAGCCGTAGTCCTATTCGGCTCATCGCTGTTCCTGTTTACGCGGCTTGGCGCGGAGTTCATTCCGCAACTCGACGAAGGCACGATGCTGCTTCAATTCATCCGCAGTAGCAGCGCCGGGCTAGACGCCTCCACAGACTTGCAGCAGAAGTCCGAAAAGCTGTTGCTGGAGAAATTTCCGGAGATTGACCGCATGTTCGGCTTGATCGGAACGGCGGAAATTGCCGTTGACCCGATGGGCGCGAACCTTTGCGACACCTACGTCGAACTCAAACCGCGCCGCGAGTGGCGCAAGGTTGACGGACGGACAGCAACCAAGGAGCAACTCATTGACTTAATGCGCCGCGAACTCGCCGTTCACGCGCCGGGTCAGACCTACTTGTTTACGCAGCCGATTCAGATGCGGTTTAACGAAATGATGGCAGGTGTGCGCGCCGACATCGCGGTGAAGGTTTATGGCGATGACTTCAAGGAACTTGAGCGGCTCTCGACAGAAATTCGCGACTTGCTGCGCAAAATCCCCGGCAGCGGTGACGTGGAGTTCGACGCGTTCGGACGCTCGCCCTTGCTGGAAATCAAACCCGACCGTGATGCATTACGCCGCTACAACATGCAGGCCGGCGATCTCAATCACGCCATCGCCACGGCCCTCGCGGGTGAGGAAGTCGGCTCGGTTATTGAAGGCAACCGGCGGTTCCCCATCGTGGTACGCCTTGCCGAAGACGCGCGCCGCAGCCTAGACTCCATGAAGCGCCTGCCAGTGCGGGCGGAAGCGGGCGGATTGCTCACGCTCGGTCAGGCTGCGAACTTTCAGATGACCGAACAGGTCGGTGCGGTGACGCGGGAAGCAGGCCAGCGGCGGGGCGCGATTCTCGTGAACCTGCGTGGGCGCGACGTGGAAGGCTACGTCAAGGAGGCACTCGACCGCATTAAGTCCGAGGTGAGTTTCCCGCCCGGTTACTACTACGAGTTCGGCGGGCAGTTCGAGAACCTGCAAAATGCCCGTGCGCGTCTCGCGCTTATCGTGCCGATGGCGCTGGTTTTCATTTTCATTCTTATCTTCATGAGTTTCGGCAGCTTTCGGCAGGCGGCGCTCATCTTCGTCTGCGTGCCGTTGGCCGTTACCGGCGGCGTGTTCGCGCTGTGGACGCGCGACATGCCATTCACCATCAGCGCGGGCGTCGGCTTCATTGCACTCTCCGGCATCGCGGTGCTGAACGGCATCATGCTCATCAGCTTCATCAATCAACTGCGTCGGCAAGGTCGCAGCGTGCGCGATGCCGTCGTCGAAGGCACGCTCACGCGCCTCCGCCCGAAACTCATGACTGCGCTCGTCGCCAGCTTCGGCTTCGTCCCAATGGCCGTTGCCACCGGCGCAGGCGCGGAAGTTCAGCGTCCGCTCGCCACCGTCGTCATCGGCGGTATCATAACCTCGACTTTCCTCACCCTCGTCTTGCTGCCCGTGCTCTACGACTGGATCGAGCGAAATCGCTCTTCGTCCGTCAATGCGTAATGCCACACCTGAATCGCAGACGGCGGCCAATACGCCAAGATCCATGAAGCCTCACGAACATTGGGACCAAGTTTATCGGACGACGTCAGTTGGTATCAGCCCGGCCTGAGGTTTGGCTTCGGTGTATCGAGGCGTGCGGAGTGAACCCGTATGGGGGTATCATTGGCTTGGGAGGAGGGGCTTCGGTGCTTGTGGATTGCCTGCTGGATGGCGGCTACATTTATTTGGTGGTCCGTCCGCGCCGATCGGCTTCTCCCAGTCGGCGTTCCTGATTGCATTGGCGGCGGGCAGAGAAAGCATCCCTCAACCAAGGACCTGGAATCCTTCCACTATCGAGCGATGTGCTCGAATGCTGGCTATCAGGGTGCAGGCCAGCCGAATCTTTATCGGGGCAGACCCGAGAAGAACTCGGCGACGCGCGAGCAGGCTGACTTTCAAGGAGCGTGCCGACTGGTGCAGGAGCGAACTCGCGGTGGGTCTCACCGAGCTTTCGATTCCGCAGACCAGGACCGGCCTCCGCATCAGAAATCACCAGTTCGATACCGGTCCCCCCGGCCTGCATTCCAAGCCAATTTTTCCCGGCGAATCGGGCCTGCTGGCGCAATTTAGCATGGTGACCATTGACGCAAGTCGGGCCGTCTCCTGCTCGGGCACAGCCCGGCACCGTGACTTTCGCCAGCTTCCTTTCTCTAACGTTTCTGCTGTCCACACGGACTGGTGGTGCCCGCCCTTTGCCCAACATTTCGTGAGGGATTTTCTGGTTCGCGGCGTATTCAAGAATGTGTACAAAGCGGAGAAGAGCCGGCCAACGAAGTGAAAACTTATGAAGACTGACAATTCCAACACGAACACGCCTGGGCTGCGCGCGTTGTTGAAAGAGTGGAAGCAAGAGGCGTCGTTGCCTCCACGCTTTCAGGAGCAGGTTTGGCGACGCATCGAGCGAGCTGAAGCCGCGCCCGTGCCGTCCGTCTCGCTCGCCACGGTATTCGCAAACTGGCTCACGAACCTACTGCCTCGGCCTGCGCTCGCCACGGCCTACGTGGCGGTGCTGCTCGCCATAGGCGCAAGTGTGGGCTGGAGTCAGGCGCGGCAGGAAACGGCGCGCGTCGCGGGCGAACTGAGCGCCCGATACGCGCAGGCGGTTGATCCCTACCAAACCACGCTACAGCCATGAAGCGTGGCCTACTGATTCTTACGCTCGGCGTGGTAGGTGCGCTCGTCGCCTACTGCTGCGTCTATCTGACGGGCACGGCCAAGCCTCGGGCGATGATGCAAAGCCCCAAGCCCGAACTCGCGTGGCTGAAGCAAGAGTTCAATCTTGGCGATGCCGAGTTCAAGCGGATCTCCGAGCTTCACGCCGGCTATCTGCCGCAGTGCAAGGACCGGTGTCGTCGGATTAACGAACTCAACAACAAGCTGTCTGAAGTGCTCATCAGCACCACGCAGGTGACACCGGAAATTGAGAAGCTCTTGAATGAGAGGGCGCAGATACGGGCTACCTGCCAGTCGGAGATGCTCAAACACTTCTTTGAAGTGAGCCGCACCATGCCGCCAGAGCAAGGCAAGCGTTACCTCGCTTGGGCGTGGGGCAATACCTGTTTTCGCGAACAAGCGATGAACCACGGTACAGACAGCCACGCAGCGACGACGAACCCCGCTCAACATCCATAGTTCCTGCATGAACACGGACGAACTCGACGTGCAGGACATGACCCGCCTCGCGGCAGGCCACGACGACGCGCTCAAAAGCCTGATGGAGCGTCACGCCGGCAAGTTGTTCAATTACCTCGTCCGCTGCCTGCAAAACGAAGACGATGCGGCGGACGCTGCTCAAGAGACGTTCGCGAAGCTCTACCTGCACCGTAGGAGGTTTGACTCTGGACAAAAGTTCTCCACGTGGCTCTACACCATCGCGGCAAATTTGGTGAAAGATCGTTACCGCTGGCGCTCACGCCATCCACTGGTGTCGCTGGACGCGGAGAGTATCGCGACTGGCGACAGCTTCCGCGATTCTCTACCGGGAAATGACCCGCTTCCGCATGAAGAGGTGCAGGCGAAGGAACGCTCCGAAACTGTCCGCCGCGCCGTGGCCGCGCTTCCCGAAGAATTGCGTCAGCCGCTCATCCTCTCCGAATACGAAGAACGCCCACATGCGGAGATCGCCGTAATCCTCGGCTGCTCGCCGAAGGCGGTGGAGACACGCATCTACCGCGCCCGCCAGCAACTACGCGTCAGCTTGGGCAAGCTTTTGGAACCTGCTCGGAGCACTTGACGAAAGTTTCCGAAAATTCCTTGAGGGATTCTGTACGGAGCGGCGTAGTTAGCTCCACCTGTCCAGACCGCCAGTCGGCGGCCGACGGGGCATTTCGAGTAAAGGCCGATCATGCGTTTGCGCCAGACATCCTTGAGTCCGTTGCTCCGCTCCCTCGCGGCGCTCGCGCTCATGGCCTTCGTCGTGGCGCAGAGCATGTGCTTTGTGCATTGTCATTTTGGCGGTGGACACCGAGACGAGGCGCAACCCTCGTGCCACGGCTCGCCAAAACGCGCGGCTTCGCACGATGGCGACGATAGTTCACCGCCGTCCGCTCCGTCGCCCACCGCGGCCTGTTCGACGTTGAAGACGATGATGCTTGGAAGCGACGCACCCACGCTTCCCGCTTTTCAGATTCACACGCTTTATCTGCTTCCCTCCGTCGTGCTCGCTCTGGAAGCGGGCGAGACCCAGGCGCAAGCTGCTTTCGCCCGTCAAGCTCACTCCCGCGAATGGACTTTCACGCCCGAAGTGTGCCTTGGCCCGGCGTTCCGCAGCCTCGCTCCTCCCTTCCTCGGTTAAGTTGATTTCAGTTCGCGTTCACTAGCGCGGTTGAGTCAACTCCCTCTTTCCCGTTCCGTGCCCTGTCGTCGCGGAATTCCCGTGTCTATTGCTTGAGACCCTGAACCCGATTTTGGATTGAAATGAAATCGAACTGGATGCCGCAGGACCTGATAGCACTCACGCTCGCCGCCACGGTTCTTGGCGTGAGGGATGCGGCGAGGCCGACCCAGGAATCCAAACGCGCCAATGTACCTGCCCGCCTCTCTGATGCTGTGTAGGCCAAGACAGGCAACTGTCCCAAATGCGACATGAAGTTGGTGGTAAAGAAAATGACCGACAGAAACCAAAGGCTCCTTTTGCCGTCGTGTTGACGGCGAATCATCACAGGCAAAGCAGAAACTATGAACACACTTACAATATCACTCGCCCTCACCGCCACTCTCGGCTTTATCGGCTGCTCTAGGAGCAGCCACGACGATTCCAGTCACCCGCACGACGCGTCCGCAGCTAGGCCATATCCGCTGACCAAATGTCTCGTCACCGATGAGGGCTTCAATCATGGCAAACCCTACACGTTCGTCCACGAAGGGCAGACGATTAAGCTATGCTGCGAAGACTGCCTCGCCGACTTCAAAAGAGATCCGACGAAGTATTTGTCGAAGTTGACCTCCCAGTAATCCCTTTATGCGAAGCAATCGCGCACCTAAGTCAAGAGCCAGAGCGTTGCCCCTGGCCAGTCTCGCCGTCGCTCAGGGCCAACGCGGCGGTGAGCAGCGAAGATCCTTATGAAGACCGACCCGATCTGCGGAATGACGGTGAATGAAGCGACCGCTCTGAGCGTCGGGCGCGATGGCGAGACGTTTTACTTTTGCAGCGAGCATTGCCGGAGGAAGTTTCTGGCCCAATCACCGTCGAACGAGAGCAGCGGTGGCTCTTGCTGCGCAGGCCAGGCAAATGCGCAAGCCGGCGCAGGCGATCGCTCCGGTGATAAAGACCAGAACGAGGATCATTTTCACGCGGAGGAACAATCCTGCTATGATGGAAAGGCGAATCAAAGCACGCACTCCTACGACCACTCTCATCACCAGCACCACGGCGAGTCGGTGACGCCTTCCGTCGCCGCGAAGTATTTCTGCCCGATGTGCCCGGGCATCGAGAGCGACAAGCCGGGCAATTGTCCCAAGTGCGGTATGGCGCTGGAAATGAACCCGGCGTGGAAGCCGTCGGCCAAGACGATCTACACCTGCCCGATGCACCCGAAGATCGAGCAGGACCATCCAGGCACTTGCCCGAAGTGCGGCATGGCGTTGGAGGCGAAAACCATCACCCCGGAAGTCGTGGAGGATGATTCCGAACTGCGCGACATGACGCGGCGCTTCTGGATCGGCACGGCACTGACGCTGCCCGTGTTCATCGTGGCGATGGCGCATCTCGTTCCCGCCTGGAGTCACGCCGAATGGGTGAGCGGCAACGCGTCGCGTTGGGGACAATTCCTTCTGAGCACGCCGGTAGTGTTATGGGCGGGCTGGCCGTTCTTCGTGCGGGGCTGGCGTTCGCTCGTCAATCGCAGCCTGAACATGTTCACCCTGATCGCGCTGGGCGTCGGCGCGGCGTTCGCTTTCAGCACCGTGGCAATGGTGTTTCCACAGGCGTTCCCGCCGGCGGCCGGCCACACGGGCAAGCCCGCCATCTACTTCGAGGCCGCTGCGGTTATCACCGTGCTCGTGTTGCTCGGCCAGGTGCTCGAACTCCGCGCCCGTCAGCGCACCAGTGGTGCCATCAAAGCATTGCTTGGTCTCGCGCCCAAGACCGCGCGCCGCGTGACGCCCTCCGGAGACGAGGACGTTCCACTCAATGCTGTGCATCCCGGCGACCTCCTGCGTGTCCGACCCGGTGAAAAGATTCCCGTGGACGGCGAAGTGGTCGAAGGCCGCACTTCGGTGGATGAATCCATGCTCACCGGCGAGTCGCTGCCCGTGGAAAAGCTCACGGGTGCAAAAGTCTCCGGTGGAACGGTGAACACCACCGGCGGCATCGTCATGCAGGCCGAGCGTGTTGGAAGTGAGACGATGCTTGCGCAAATCGTAAATCTCGTCGCCCAGGCCCAGCGTAGCCGCGCGCCGATTCAAGCGCTGGCAGACAAGGTCGCGGCGTGTTTCGTGCCGGCGGTGCTGGCGATTGCTGCGCTCACCTTCGTCGGCTGGCTTTTCTTCGGACCAGAGCCGCGCCTTGCTTTCGCCATCACCAACGCCGTTGCCGTGCTCATCATCGCGTGCCCGTGTGCGCTCGGTCTGGCCACGCCCATGAGCGTGATGGTTGGCGTCGGACGCGGCGCGCAAATGGGCGTGCTCATTCGCAATGCCGAAGCCATCGAGAATCTCGCTAAACTCGACGCCCTCGCCGTGGACAAGACCGGCACGCTCACGGAGGGGAAACCGAAGCTCGCCCGGGTGTT
Organism: Verrucomicrobiia bacterium; assembly: GCA_019634635.1. Taxonomy (NCBI): domain Bacteria; kingdom Pseudomonadati; phylum Verrucomicrobiota; class Verrucomicrobiia; species Verrucomicrobiia bacterium. The sequence continues at coordinate 77,436 of JAHCBB010000011.1, read as the reverse complement.
GCCGGTCGGCGGCTTCGACGAGAAGGATCTGCTTCGCCTCGCGGCTTCACTGGAACAAGGCAGCGAACATCCTCTGGCGCACGCCGTCATCCTGGCTGCCCAAGAGCAGCAGCTTCCGCTGGAAGCCGCTAAGGATTTTCAGTCCACCACCGCAGGCGGCGTGGCGGGCACTGTCGCTGCGCGCAGGGTGTTGATTGGCAAACCTGACTTCCTCCGCGAGGACGGAGTGGCCGACATCGCAGCACTCGAAACGCTCGCCGCTCCGCACCAAGCCGAAGGCGCGACCGCCATCTTTGTGTCCATCGACGGCCGCGCCGCTGGTGTCCTGACCGTGGCTGACCCCGTGAAGTCCACCACGCCCCAGGCACTCGCGGAACTGCGTGAACTCGGCATCAACGTCATCATGCTTACCGGCGATAATCAGCGCACAGCCGAAGCCGTTGCGCGCAAACTCGGCATCGCCGACTTCCAAGCCGGAGCCACGCCCCACGATAAACACGAGAAAGTAAAGTCACTCAAAGCAGCGGGGCGCTCCGTCGGCATGGCGGGTGACGGCATCAACGACGCTCCGGCGCTCGCCGCCTCCGACGTGGGCATCGCGATGGGCACGGGCACGGACATCGCGATGGAAAGTGCCGGGCTGACGCTCGTGAAAGGTGACCTGCGCGGCATTGTGCGGGCAATTCGGCTGGGGCGCGCGATGATGCGCAACATCCGGCAGAACCTGTTCTTCGCGTTCGTCTATAACGCGCTCGGCATCCCTGTCGCGGCGGGCGTGCTGTATCCATTCTTCGGCGCGCTCCTCAGCCCCATCATCGCCGGCGCGGCCATGAGCCTCAGTTCCGTGTCCGTCATCGCCAACGCGCTGCGTCTACGCAACATAAAGTTATGAAGCAGCCCGCGTACAACACTCCCGAAGCGGAACTCGCCGAGTTGAAGGCGGCACTCGACGAGCACGCCATCGTCGCCATCACGGACGCGCGCGGACAAATCACATACGTCAACGACAAATTCTGCGCCATTTCCAAATACCCGCGCGCCGAGCTGCTCGGCCAAGACCATCGCATTATCAATTCCGGCCATCACCTAAAGCCATTCATGCGGGAATTGTGGACGACAATTCAGCGCGGGTCGGTGTGGCGCGGTGAGATCAAGAACAAGGCGAAGGATGGCAGCTTCTATTGGGTGGACACGACCATCGTTCCCTTTCTCGACGCCAACGGGAAGCCCCGGCAATATATCGCCATTCGCGCTGACATCACGGAGCGCAAGCGGGTAGAGGAGGCGTTGCACGAAAACGAGCAGCGGATGCGGGCCATCGTCGAAACCGCCGTCGAAGGCATCATCACCATTGATGAGTGCGGCCTTGTGGAATCCATGAACCCCGCGGCGTGCCGCATGTTTGGCTACGGGTCGGACGAAGTCGTCGGTCGCAACGTCAGCCTGCTCATGCCGTCGCCCCACCGCGAGCAGCACGACGACTACCTAACCAACTATCTCCGCACTGGCCAGACGCGCATCATCGGCAGTGGACGTGAACTGGAGGGACGGCGCAAAGACGGCACGGTGTTTCCGATGGAACTGTCCGTGAGCGAAGTCCGGCTCGGCGACAGCCGGTTGTTCACGGGCCTCATTCGCGACATCACCGAGCGCCGTGAACTAGAGCAGGCCGTGGCGACCGCGAGTGAGCACGAACGCACTCGCATCGCGCGCGAATTGCATGACGGCCTCGGCCAGCAAATCGGCGGGCTGCTTTTCTTGATGAACGGGCTGCACCGCGATTTGCAGTCAGCGAATGTTCCCCAGGCCGAAACCGTCGGCCAGCTTTGCGACGAACTCAGCACGGCGCTCACCCAAGCGCGGAGGCTCGCCCACGATCTTTACGCCGTGTCGCCGGCGCCCGAGGGTTTGGTGGAGGCGTTGGAAAATCTGGCGGAACGGGTGAACGCGGATCGTCGTGTCGAATGTGGATTCGCTGGCGAAAAGAACGTGCGTGTGCAGAACCCGGCGGCGGCCAGCCACCTTTACCGCATCGCACAGGAGGCGACGCACAACGCGCTAAAGCACAGCGATGGCACGAGGATTGACGTTGCCTTGCGACGCTTACCGACCGCGCTGGAACTGAGCGTGCGCGACAACGGTGTGGGGTTACCGGCACAACCCGCTCCGCGTGGACTCGGTCTTCGCACGATGGAACAACGCGCGCGATTGATCGGGGGACAGTTGAGAGTCCGCGCACGTCCCGAGGGCGGCGCCGAGGTGCTGTGCTGTGTGCCGATCTCCGTACTACAACGAGTCAACGCCGGATAATGCCACGCAAGCACCACAAACCCCAGCCGGTGAAGCAGACGACAATTCTGCTGGTGGACGACCATCCGCTCATGCGGCGCGGCCAGGCTGACCTTCTGAATCGCGAGCCAGATTTCGTGGTGTGTGGCGAGGTAGGCACGGCGCGCGAGGCGATGGAGGCGATTGCCAAGTTGAAACCGGCCTTGGTGCTCGTGGACATGGGCCTCCCCGACAAGGACGGCTTAGAACTCATCAAGGACATCCAGGCGCTTCATCCCGGCCTGCCCGTGCTCGCCATGTCCATGCAGGACGAATCGCTCTATGCAGCGCGCGTACTGAGAGCGGGCGGGCGCGGCTACGTGATGAAGCAGGAGGGACCGGAACGGCTTGCCGCCGCCATCCGCGCCGTGTTGGGCGGCCAGGTGGCGCTCAGTCCGCGCATGTCGGCGAAGATTCTGGACTCGCTCGTTGGTGGAACGGGCAAGTCCGATGCCGATCCGGAGGCCAAGCTGACCGACCGGGAATTTGAAGTGATGCGACTGTTCGGCGAAGGTTGGAGCACCGACGAGATCGCCAACCGCCTCCATCTCAGCCCGAAGACCGTGGACGTGCATCGCGGCCACATCAAAGAAAAACTCGGCTTCAAGACCACACCGGAGTTCACCCGCTTCGCGATCCGCTGGGTCGCCTCCCATGAAAAGTCACCCTCTTCGTGAACGTCTCGATGGTGGTGAAAGCCGCCGCTGGTAAGCTGCAGGACCAGGACGAGTAACAGAGCAAGGATAGTGGAATGGACTCCGATGATGTGTCCCCATCGTCATCAGCGAATTACAACTACCGGCTTGCGGATAAAAACAGCGGCATCGCGCCGACGAAAGAGCAAGCCGGCCTGCGAACGCTTTCTCAAACCATACGGAATCCACCCGGATTGAATACTGATAGCAACGCGGCAGCAAAAGCCACCAGCAGACCACCCGAACGGTTGGTGATTCCAATGAAAATTCGAGACACCAGGGATTGGCAGGTGGGCTCGCACAGCCATAAGCATTTTCCTTATCCGGCGCGACTTCCGAGCCCTATGCGCGAACGGCTTCCCCGCCGATACCTTCCGCCTTCGCGAACGCAATAATGGGCACGTGCGAACGAGAGCACTGTTCCAACAAACCTCAACCAATCCGGTTGGCGGACACGAAAGGCGCAACCTGACTCGTACGGCGAACCGGATGCAAGAGTATGAAAAGTAGAGTTTTCTTAATCGAGGATCATCCACTGATGCGCCGTAGCCTCGTGGAAGCCATCGAGCGTGAAGCGGACCTCACGGTGTGCGGGCATGCGGAGGACGCGCAGGCTGCACTGGCAGCAGTGGTCTCCGCGCGGCCCGACATCGTGCTGACGGACATTCAACTGAAATCTTCCAGCGGGCTGGACTTCATCAAGGCCATCCATGAGCAAAATCCGGCGCTTCCCGTCGTCGCCACCACGATGTTCGACGTGCAACGTACCGAACGGCTGGCTCGCGCGGCGGGCGCGGCGGCGTTCGTCGCCAAGCAGGAGGGGCCGGATAGACTGGTCGCCACCCTCCATGCTGCGCTCAAAGCGCGGAACGGTCGGAACTCCACCGGAATATGATCTGGATCATACACACAACGCCTCTTCCGGTAGAAGCTATTGCGTCCGTTCGCGGTAGTCAGCCGATGCCAAGGCATGAAGAGAGATTCCACACGCCGAGTGGCCCGCCGCTGCGGGCACGAGCCAGCGAAATTCAGCCGCGGCGATGGAGGCATGCCTCGATGTCCCCGGAAGTGATTGCACGCGTACGACTATGACGACGAAAAAGAACATCAACCGCAAAAGCCGGATACCAGACGCTCTGGAGGAGAGGTTGCGTCAGCATCCCGTGCTGTCCCAGTTCCGACAGATCAACTGGAAGCATCTGGTCGCCCATAGCGGCCTGCGGGAAATTCTCCCGGCGGCAGCCATCTGCCGGGAAGGTCAGCCTGCCCAGCACGGATGGCTCATCGTCAAAGGGGAAGTCAAGCTGGTGCGACACACCACGAAGGGCCAAGTGCTGCTGGTGGATATTCTGTTGCCGGGGGAACTTTTCGGAGTCGTGTTTTACCGCGACCAACCCGTTCAACCCGCCACGGCCGTCGCGGTTAAGGCGACTCGATTGTTGGCATTTCCGCTTTCAATTCTGCTGGATGAACTCGACGGCAATCCGACATTGCAAACGGCTCTGCTCCAAGACACATGCCTCAAGCTGTGCCAGTCCGTGGCCATGCGCGGGCTGGCGTTGGAAGAACTGCCGGTGCGCGTGGCCACGATTCTCTGCCGGCTCCACGAGAAGTTTGGCCGGATCATTCCGGAAACTCGCGCCACTCTCGCGGAACTCGCCGGCACAACGACGGAATCAGCCATTCGGGCAACTCGTGAGCTTGAGGAGCAAGGAGTACTCCGTCTCGGACGCGGAGTCATTGAAGTGCTTTCATTACATCAACTACATGCCAGGTCGGCACTCGTAGTCTCACACGTTCACTCCGGAGTCATGACGCACGGCCAGGAATAACAGCAACCCATTCAATTTCGGGCCAGCGAACCAGTTGGCTCGAGGCAGGCACAACAACAAACAATAGGAAAAATAATGAAAACAGTTAAACACAGCCTCATCGGGACCGGGATTGCGATGGCGTTCGCCCTCGCGGCGTGGCTGCCCGGAAACAACCTCAATGCGGCAGAAAATATGAAGCCGATGAAGGGAGCGGAACATCTGCTGATGCTTCACAAGATCGAAACCAAGGCGGAAGCCGACGCCCTCAAGCCGGATGCCACGTTCGCGATGGTCTGCGCCAAGTGCAAGACCGTGTATGTCACGCGCGTCAAGCAGGGCGTGAAGGGCGCCCAAATCCTCATGGAAAGGGGCCAGCCCAAAGAGCTGATCGGCACTCATGCTTGCGCAGGCTGCAACTCGACCATCGAAGTGACCGGCCACGGCAAGGCCAAGGAAACCGTCCTGAAGCACAGTTGCAATGCGTGCGGCGACGACTCGGCCTTTTGCTGCGCGACCAAGCCTGGTAGTCTTCCAACGAAGGGAATGGACAAGGAGAAAAAGTAAGGTGTGCCTTGTACCGAAGCGGTGGGTGAAGTCTTCACCGCCGCTTCGGTTTTCTTCCCACCCGCCAGCAAATAACAAAGTCGGGCGAGGTTTCGAGAACAAATGCTCAAGCGAAGGATACGGGTTCAGGTATAGCAAGGGATGAACGCGAGACGTTCGTGAACAACAAACCAAAAGGGACAAACTATGAGAACCAATCGCATCAACACACTAGCCCACTTGTGGGGGACAACTATCGCCTTGGCTTTCTTTGCTGCCATTGCCGGCATGGCAAATGCGCTGGGGAATGGCGCTACCCGACTGCTCTGGTCGAGCGGAACTTTGGTCGAGCCAAACTCCACGCGGTTCGACTATAAGCCGATGTCGTACGCGAGATGCATGGATCAAGTGTTGGAAGTCAAAGACAACTTACCCACCAAAGGTGCGGATGGGCAGACGTTGTTCGCCGGTGGCGTTCCTACCAAACGGATTTCCACGGATGAATGCAAACGATGCGGGGACACGTGGGTCGTTTCCAGCCACGGCAAAGCCAAGACCAGTACAGCCGTCCACACCCTCGTCAGTTGTGGCCCGGAGCGCTTGGCCTGCCGCTGAACCAGCATGAGCGGAATGATCGCAACAAAGGGGATGGAGAAAAAGTTCGAGGTCGCCCCCGTCGAGTAATCAGCCCGCAACCTTCAGGAGAAACATCGCAATGAAAACCAAAGCCAATGCCGCCGCGAAAGGAGCCGCTGGTCGCACCGGCCGTGTCTGCTTCGCGCTGACGCACCCGACCGCACAGGAAGTTTGCATCGCCGGCTCATTCAACGACTGGCACCCAACCGTCACGCCGATGATTCGGTTGAAGGACGGACAGTGGGCCAAAGAACTCGCGCTGCCTCCTGGTCGCTACGAATACCGATTTGTCGTGGACGGCCATTGGGTGGACGACCCGGCGGCCAGCGAACTCATCTCGAATCCATTCGGTACCGCGAACGCGGTGGTCGAGGTTCGTCTTCACACCACCAATCGGAAGAGGACCGAAGTATGAAATCCCGACTCGACCTCATCGCCCTGGCAGTCGGCGCACTGCTCACCGCGAGTCCGAAAGCTCGTGCGTTTCCCCCTACTGCTCACCTGGAAATCGGCGTGGTCACGGGGATCAATTGCGCCACCCGTTCTATCTCGATCCAGCCGAAGCCCGGAGCCGCTGCGAAAAGCTTTATATGGAACGACAGCACACGGTTTTCGCACCGAGGCGGGTGCGCCCATGGCGGAATTGAACAGGGACAAACCGTTCGTGTGTATTATCGGCGAGAATACGGCCAGAACGTCCTGCGAGAGGTAAGTGCCAAGAGCGCCCCCGCTGAATGCCACGCGGTGCGCAAGTGAGACTGCCAGTGAAATCATCCCTACATCGCGTCACCGGCTCGGTGATGCTGACTGCCACCGCCATAGCGGGCTTGGTGTTAACGCCGGGTTGTGTAGGGGTGCGAACCGAAGGTGAGAAGCGGGCACAGCAGACCCAAACAACTGTCGAACAAAGCTATCGTCCCGCTGATGGACGATCCCCGCTACCCAGGCTCGGCACGAATACGCCGCTACATGATTTTCTGCTCTTTGCAATCCTCAACCAGCCGCAGGTCGAGGCCGCTTACTTCGATTGGGCCTCGTCCGTGCGGCGCATCACGGTCGAACGTTCGCTGCCTGACCCTCGTCTGACTTTTCAGAGCGACATTGCGGACATGGTGATGACACTGATGCCTGGGTTGATGATGGATTTCCCTGGCCCAGGCAAATTGAAGTGGACGGCGAACGTGGCCACCGCGGAAAGCGAGGCAAGATACTTTGTTTTTGAGAATGCGATACTACAGACCGCCTTCGAGCTGAAGAAGTCCTACTACCAGCTCCACTTCCTCGACGCAAAAGTGAGCGTGAATCGGGACACGCTCCAGCTCGTTGAACAAATCGAGAGACTAGCGCGCGCGCAGAATGAAGTCGGCAAGGTCACTTTGCAGGATGTCTTGCGGGCGCAAATCGAGCTGGAACGGATCACGACCGAGATCACTAACCTCGAAGACTCCCGGAATCCGCTGTTAGCGCAGTTCAAGGCCGCGCTGGGTCTGAAAGCTGCGGACACCGCACCTCCAGTGCCGCAGAAGTTCGAGTCCACATCGCTAGATCTGACTTCCGACCAATTGTTCGCAACAGCTCTCGCCCGTAATCCACGTTTGAAAGCAATGGAAGCCGAAGTGCGTCGCGCCGACGCCTCGATTCGGCTGGCTTACAAGGCCCGCGTGCCCGACTTCAGTGTCGGTGTCGAGGCGGATGTCAAGGCATCCCCAATCTTCGTGACGCCTCAACTCGGCGTCACCCTTCCCATCTGGCGCGACAAAATCGCCACGCAGATTGCCGAGGCGCAAGCTGGAAAACGTGCCAGCGAAGCCCGGTTGTCCGCTGAACAGATCGCACTGGCGGTCGAGTTTGCCGAGAAGTCGTTCATGTTTCGTGAAGCAACTCGCAATCTTGAACTACTCACTGAACGGCTCCTGCTGAAGGCCCGGCAGTCGCTGGAAGTCGCTCAGTCGGGCTACGTCTCCGGCAAAGTGGATTTTCTCAACCTGCTCGATGCCGAGCGGACGCTTTTGGGGTTCCAGTTGTCCGAAGTTGAAACGCGCGTCCAACGCGAACTGGCGCTGGCCGAACTGTCGCTGCTCATTCTCGGCGTGCCACCGGCCGGTGCGCCAGTATTACCGCCCGGCGCAATTCCCGGAAAGGAACGGAAACCATGAAACGCATTTTCACCAAGAGAAACCTTCTCATCGCACTTGCGGCAGTTGTTGTCGCTAGTGGTGCCGTCCTGCTCTTGAACAAGTCTTCTGACGAAGGCCCCGACAGCATGGCTGAGGCAACCGGACAAATCTGGACCTGCTCGATGCACCCGCAGGTGCGCGTGGCGAAACCGGGCAAGTGTCCCATTTGCTCGATGCCGTTGATCTCCGCGAATCCGGTGGCACAGCCCGCGACAACCAACGCGACTCTGGCGGCTTCGGAGTCGATGCTGGAGCTGTCCGAGCACGCCCGTGCAATGGCGAGTGTTGAGACCGCGCCCGTTGAGCGCCGCAAGATGAGCCGAGAGATTCGTGTGGTCGGCAAGGTGCAATACAATGAGGCGGCGCTTGCGAACATCACCACTCGGGTCGAGGGCTACGTGGAGCGGTTGTTCGTGGATTATACCGGCATCGAAGTGAAGGCCGGCGATCATTTGGTGGAGATTTACAGCCCCGATCTGCTCGTGGCCCAACAGGAATTGCTCGTCGCGTTGGACAGCAAGGGTAACGCAAGCCTCGTCGAGTCGGCCAAGCGCAAACTGTTGCTCTGGGGTCTCACCCAGGAACAGGTGGACGACCTCGTGCTGAAAAAGAAGGTTAGCGACCGCATCACGCTCTTCTCGCCGATTCACGGGACAGTCACGGAAAAGATGGTCGTGCAGAAGGCAATGGTGAAGCCAGGTGAGATGCTCTATCGGCTCGCCAATCTCGAATCCGTCTGGGTCTATCTCGACATCTACGAATCCGAGCTGCCGTGGATTCAATACGGGCAGATGGTCGAAACCAAATCCGAGGCCATCCCAGGCCAGAGCTTTTCCGGCCGCGTCTGGTTTATCAGCCCGGTGCTCAACGAGGAGACGCGCACTGTGAAAGTGCTGCTCAACATCAACAACACCGGGCGCACGCTGAAGCCAGGCATGTATGTCAGCGCGGTGATTCGCGCCGAGCTAGTGGCGGACGGCAAACCCGCACCCACCGGGGTTGAAGGTCAATGGAGTTGTCCCATGCACCCGCTCGTGGTGCTGCCGCAGGGCGGCGAGTGCCCGGTTTGCAGGATGCAGCTCGTCCAGATTCCCGGCGTGCCCGCGAGTGCGAGGCTGGAAGGCGACCAACTGCTTTCCGTGCCCGTGTCCGCCGTGCTCGACAGCGGTGTGCGCAAGCTCGTGTATGTCGAGAAACCCAAGGGCCAGTTTTCTCCGGTTGAGATTGTGACCGGCCCGCGCACTGATGACTCCTATCCTGTCCTGAGCGGTTTGAGCGAGGGCGACATGGTAGCGGTGCGCGGGAGCTTTCTGCTCGACAGCCAATCCCAAATTCGCGGTCTGCCCAGCCTGTTCTACAAGGAGGGTCAGGCCGCCGTCGCCGGGCATCAACACGGCGGGGCCTCTCCCCCGCCGGCTCGCTCCGCGAGCGGCGCCAAGCCACAAGGCCACGACCAACACAAGCCGTGAGCCATGATTGACGCCGTCATACACTGGTGCCTCAAGCACGCCTTTCTCGTCATTCTTGGAGTGGGGGCGATTGCCGCTGGCGGCTACTATGCGCTAACGCAAACACCGGTCGATGCCCTTCCGGACATTGGCGAGAAGCAGGTCATCGTTTACGCAGACTGGCCGGGGCGCTCACCGCAGGATGTCGATAATCAGGTCACTTATCCGTTGACGACGAGCCTCACCGGCACGCCGGGCGTGAAGACCATTCGCAGCATGTCCGGCTTCGGCTTCGCGATGGTCTTCGTCATTTTCAAGGATAACGTCGATTACTATTGGGCGCGCTCCCGCGTCATCGAGCGGATGAATGTCGCGCAGCAGCGTTTGCCCACGGGCGTGGTGCCGGTCATCGGCCCCGACGCGACGGCGTTGGGACAGGTCTTTTGGTATACCGTCGAAGCGGAGGGCTTCGATCTCGCCGAACTGCGTTCTATTCAAGACTGGTATCTCCGCTACCAACTTAACTCCGTCGATGGCGTCTCGGAGGTCGCAAGCATCGGCGGCTTCGTGAAGCAGTATCAAATCGACGTTCACCCCGACAAACTCCGCGCCCATCGCGTCACCTTGATGGATGTTTACGAGGCGGTGCGGAAGTCGAACATCGACGTGGGTGGCAAGGTGCTGGAGAGAAATGGCGTTGAGTTCTTCATTCGCGGAGTCGGGTTCATCAAGTCGGTCGAGGATTTGGAAAAGGTCGTCATCCGGCAGGAGAAGGGCACGCCCATCCAGGTCAAGCACGTCGCGACCGTGAGCCTCGGCCCGGAATTCCGTCGCGGCTCGCTGGACAAAGCTGGCGTCGAAGCCGTGGGTGGTGTGGTGCTGATGCGTTACGGCGAAAACCCGCTCGATGTCGTCGAGCGGGTGAAGGAGAAAATCAAGCAACTGGAGCCGGGCCTGCCGCAGAAGACACTTGCTAATGGCCGCGTCTCGAAAGTCAAAATCGTTTCCTTCTACGACCGCACGGACATCGTGAAGGAGACCATCGACACGCTGAAGGAGGCGTTGCTCGAAGAAGCCCTCATGGCCAGCGCTGTCATCCTCATCTTCCTGCTGCATTTCCGCAGCACGATCTCGGTCATCGTCACGCTGCCACTCTCGGTTGGGATTTGCTTCATCCTCATGTATGTCTTCGGCGTTGATTCCAACATCATGTCGCTGGCGGGTCTCGCCATCGCCATTGGCGACGTGGGCGACATGGGAATCATCATGACGGAGAACATCTACCGTCACATCGCCACGGGTGACAAAGAGAAGAGTCATTTCCAGAAAGTCTTCGACGGCGCTTCCGAAGTCGGCGGAGCCATCGTCACTGCCGTGTCGAACACGCTGGTCTCCTTCATTCCGGTATTCTTCCTCACTGATCAGGAAGGCAAACTCTTCCGCCCGCTTGCGTTCACGAAGACCTTCGCCATTGGCGGCTCAGTGGTCCTCGCTCTTACAGTGGTGCCGCTTCTGTGTTACTTCCTGTTCCGCCCGGTGAAATGGTCGAAGCGCACGGTGTGGATTATCGCCGGTACGCTTGGCCTGGTTTCGGTCTTCGCCGCTCATGCCACGTTCATGTGGGCGATGGCCGGGAGCCATTACAGCGGCTGGCCGATGTCGGTGGTCGTCGGCGTGATCGTCGCGTTGGCCTTCGTGCGCATGACGCGTGAGCGGTTTCTGCCGCTGGAGGAGAACCCGGTGTCCCGTGGCGTCGCGAGGGTTTACACGCCGACGCTGCGCTGGATTCTGGCGCACAAGAAAACCTTTCTCATCGCGCCCGTGACGATTCTCTTCACCGGCTTGACCATCTGGCTTGGTATTGGGAAGACCCTCGCGCCCGTGGGTTGGGCCATCAATCTCTTCGCCCGCCAGGAAGCCTCGCCTGAGCTGAAGCAGGCGATGTATCTGAAGGAAACCAATGCGGTGACACGCCCGCTGGTGGAGTTAGACCAGTTGCGCTGGCAGAAGGTAAAGCGGCCGGACGGTTCGGTTCATCGGCGGTTCCTCTGGCGACGCCAGGACCCCAAGACTCGTGACGCCGGAAGCGCATCGGGCCTCGCCGTGTTGAAGGAGCGTCGCATCCTGCCGGGTATTGGGCGCGAGTTCATACCGCCGCTCGACGAAGGGTCATTCCTCTACATGCCCTCCCTTCTGCCTCAAGCCGGACTCGGCCCCGCCGTCGAAGTCAACGCGAAGCAGGACATGGCCATCGCGAGCGTGCCCGAAGTGGAGTCCGTTGTTGGTAAGCTGGGCCGCGCCGAGTCCGCGCTCGACCCAGCTCCCATTGGCATGATGGAAAGCATCATCATACTGAAGCCGGAGTCCGAGTGGCGGCACATTCCAGTGAAGCGCGTGTTCTCCGAGTGGCCGGCTTGGCTGAAGAAACCGCTCACCTGGCTCTGGCCCGAACATCGGGCTATCACGAAGGGCGAAATCCTCACCGAGCTTCAGGAGAAGACAGCCATTCCCGGCGTGCTGCCGACATTCCTGCAACCGATCCAGACGCGACTGGTCATGCTGCAAACCGGCTTCCGCGCCATGATGGGCGTGAAAATTTACGGGAGCGACCTGAAGGAAATCGAGCGCATCGGTCTGGAGATTGAACAACTGCTCAAACATGTCCCCGGCGCAACAGACATTGTGGCCGACCGCATTGTGGGCAAGCCGTATCTCCAATTTGAAATCGACCGCGACCGAATCGCTCGATACGGCGTCAACATCCGCGACGTGCAGGATGTCATCGAAATCGCCATCGGCGGCATGAACATCATGGAGTCAGTCGAGGGCCGCGAGCGCTACCCGATTCGTGTCCGCTATCTGCGCGAGTTCCGTGAAGACATCCCTGAGTTGGAGAAGATCCTGGTGCCGAGCAGTAGCGGCGCGCAAATCCCCCTCGCGCAAGTCCTCACCATCAAGAGCGTCCTCGGCCCGCAGGAAATCAAAGGCGAACGCGGCCTGCTCGTCGGCTACGTGACGATGAACACGCGCGACCGCGACGAAGTGAGCGTGGTCGAAGACGCCGAGAAGGTACTCCAGGGCGCCGTGCGTGATGGCCGGCTCAAGCTGCCTGCCGGCTATTACTGGGAATGGAGTGGCCAGTTCGAGAACCAGGTCCGCGCCACGAAGCGCATGAGCATTCTCATTCCAGTCTGCCTCTTCATCATGTTTGTGATGCTTTACCTTGGCTTCGAGCGTTGGTGGATCGCGCCCATCATTTACTTCGGCATCCTGGTTTCTGCCTCTGGTGGTTTCATCATGCTCGCACTCTGGGGTGCCAACCTCTCCATCGCCGTGTGGGTCGGGTTTCTCGTCCTGTTCGGCGTCGTGGACGACGACGGTGTGGTCATCTCGACGTATCTCGAACAGGTTTTCGACAAGGCGACTTTTGGTTCGGTGCAAGACATCCGCGACGCGGTGCTGCAAGCGGGCTTGAAGCGAATCCGCCCCTGCCTGATGACGCTCTCGACCACCATTTTCGGTCTCATGCCCATCTTCTGGGCCACCGGACGCGGTTCCGATGTGATGCAGCCGATGGCCATCCCGTCCGTCGGCGGCATGGTCGTCAGCCTGTTCATCACCATTTTCATCGCCCCGTGTTTGTTCTGCGCTGTCGAGGAGTGGAAATGGAAACGGGCGCGACGTATCCCTGCGACAAGTGTCGTCGTATGATCACGGCGCCCGCCACAGCCTCAGAACCAAAGGGCAAAGCCTGGCACAGCCAGTCTGCCGAGGAAGTCCTGGCGTATTTTGGCTCCACAGCGACCGGACTTCCCGCTCAGGAAGCCGCCCAACGCCTCGCGGCCAACGGGTCGAACGAGCTGAAAGAAGGCAAGCGCATCAGTTCGTGGCAGATTTTCCTCAGCCAGTTCAAGAGCCTTATCATCTGGATTCTCATCGCAGCCGGCGTTATCTCCGGCGTGCTGGGCGAAACGGTGGACGCCATTGCCATTCTCGCCATCGTCATCCTCAACGCCGTCATCGGCTTCTACCAGGAGTTCAACGCGGAAAAGTCCATCGCCGCGTTGAAGAAGTTGACCGCGCCACAAGCGAAGGTGCGGCGAGATGGCAGAGTCAGTTCCATTCCCGCATCTGGAATCGTCGCAGGCGACATCATCGAACTGGAAGCGGGCGACCTCGTGGCCGCTGACGCCCGTCTGCTCGAAGCCTCTTCTCTCAAGTGCATCGAGTCCACGTTGACGGGTGAGTCGGATGCGGTGGCGAAGCAGCCGCTAACTTTGGACAAGGGTGAAATCCCGCTCGGTGACCGCGAGAACATGGTCTTCATGGGAACCAGCGTCGCCACCGGGCAAGGAAGTGCCGTCGTCGTGGCCACGGCGATGAACACCGAGATTGGCCGCATCGCTGGACTGATTGAAGAGGCGGGTGTGGAGGCGAGCACGCCGCTTCAGCAGAAGCTGGATTCCTTTGGACGCATCCTTGTTTGGGCTTCGCTTGGCATTGTCGCCTTGTTGTTTGTGCTGGGGCTGCTTCGCGGGATGAAGTTTTTCGAGCTGTTCATGACCTCGGTGAGCCTCGCGGTCGCCGCAGTCCCGGAAGGATTGCCCGCCGTCGTCACCGTCTCCCTCGCGCTCGGTGTAATGCGCATGTCACGGCGTCGCGCGCTCGTGCGGAAACTACCCGCAGTCGAAACCCTCGGCTCAACCACAGTGATATGCACCGACAAGACCGGCACGCTGACCGTAGGCGAGATGACCGTACGCGCACTATATGTCGCAGGCCAAACCTACGAAGTCACCGGCGAAGGTTACGAGCCAAATGGCGAAGTGCGCTTTGAAGGAAAGGCGTCGGACGCGCGGCACGCCGGACCGCTGCTCGAACTGGCGACCGTTCTGGTCGGTTGCAACAACGCTCATCTTGTCCTCGAAGAGGGCACCTGGCGCGTCATTGGCGACCCAACGGAAGGTGCCTTGCTCGCCAGCGGCCACAAAGCTGGAGGTAACAAGGAGCGTATCGAAAAGGAATTCCCAAAGCATCACGAAATCCCGTTTGACTCCGACCGCAAGCGCCGCACGGTGATTCGCCGGATGCCCGACGGCCGGTTGCGCGCCTTCATCAACGGCGCCCCCGACTTGCTGCTATCGCGTTGCACGAAGATCTACAACGGCACGGATGTTCGCACGCTGACTGAAGCCGACCGGCACCGCGTTTCGTCGCAGAACACCGCAATGGCACAACAAGCCCTGCGAGTGCTCGGCTCCGCTTATCACGACTTGGACGAGAGTTCACCCGCCCGTCTCACTCCCGAAGAGGTCGAGCGCGACCTCGTGTTCGTCGGCCTAGCTGGCATGTATGACCCGCCACGCGCCGAGGCAAAGGAAGCCGTGGCGAAATGCCGCGCCGCGGGAATTCGCGTGGTGATGATTACCGGCGACCACCCGCACACCGCGACGGCGATAGCGCGAGAACTCGGTATCGCGTCGGGCGACGACGTGGCGATCTCGGGCGTCGAGTTGGACAAGATGTCGGACGGCGAATTACGCCAACAATCGCCCAAAGTTGATGTTTACGCGCGCGTCACCGCGGAACACAAACTCCGCATCGTCCGGGCGTGGAAGGCGAACGACGCAGTGGTAGCAATGACTGGCGACGGCGTGAACGACGCGCCCGCCATCAAGGGCGCCGACATCGGCATTGCGATGGGCCGCAGCGGCACTGAGGTCACGAAGCAGGCGTCGGACATGATTGTCACCGACGACAACTTTGCTTCCATCGTCGCCGCCGTCGAGGAAGGTCGCGGCATTTACGACAACATCCGCAAGACACTTCAGTACCTCCTCGCCGGCAACTGTGGTGAATTGCTCTTGATGACTGTATGTGTCGTTGTCGGCTTGCCCGTGCCGCTGCTGCCAATTCACCTACTTTGGATCAACCTCGTCACCGATGGGCTGCCCGCGTTATGCCTTGCCACCGACCCCATCGACCCCGACGTGATGAAGCGCCAACCGCGACGCCGGTCTGAGCGCATCACCGACCACGGTTTCCTCGGCACCATGTTCCTCACCGGATTCCTCACAGCGGGTGTATCGTTCGCCGTTTACCTCTACGGCTTGAAGACTGAGACCGAAGAACTCGCCCGCACCCACGCCTTTGCGGTGTTGGTGTTCGCCGAACTGCTCCGCTCCTTTGGCTGCCGCAGCGAGACGAAACCTGTCTGGCGCATTCCACTTCTTTCCAACATTAACCTCCTACTCATCGTGAGCCTTTCATTTGGCCTGCAAGTCTGGAGCCATCACAACGAGACGTTGGGCCGCTTTCTGAAGACATCGGCAATGGACATCTCCGACTGTCTCATGCTGCTCCTAGTCTCAGCGATTCCGTTGGCGGTGCTGGAAGCCGTGAAATGCGTGCGAAACCTGAGGAAAGATGGGATTTCGACCGACGAGGAATTTCAAGGAGCCCCAATCACATGAACAATCGACAAGAGAGAATGGGCCGATTGCGAAGAACCAGCATCCCACTTACTCAGTTCTGGTTTTTGGCTTGGCGCTCATGCTGATGGTGGCTGTGCTTCATCCGGCCCACAGGTCACACATGAACAAGTGTTCATTCGGCTCCCCAATGTCGCCAACACGGGGAGCCAGACGAGCATCAGAAAGGCGACGCAGTTGCGATGGTCTGCACCAATTGCAAGACGGTGCTCAACGCCAACCTCTAAAGGCTCTGCAGTCGTTCGTCACGCCATTTGAACGCCGGCATTACTGTCCAGGCTGCAAATCCACCATCAGGAAAACCAGCACTGGATTCAGCTTGAAGGAAGGGGTGCGGCACACCTGCAACGCCCGTGGCAGCGAGTCGGTCTTCTGCTGTGCCACTTGCCGGGACGCCGGTGTTACGGTGGGCATGGAGAAGAAATAGGAGTCGGCCAAGTGGATTATTTATGGGTTACAAACTAGTCAATACCCCGTCCGCCCTGCGAGAATCGGAACTGGCTCCCGCAATTCGGCCAGGCTGCGCATGCACCGGGGCGGATCACTGGATGCTGGAAGGACCGCGCTCGCGCACGAGTGAGTTTGTCCAGTTGTTGCGTGTGATGCGTGATTTCCTTCGCGGATTTCGTGCCCTGCATTTTGTTGGGCCGTGCGTTACGGTGTTTGGGTCCGCGCGGACGCGCGAGTCCGACCAGCATTACGAACTCGCCAGGCAAATGGGCGCGGCCCTCGTTCGGATCGGCTTCACGGTGATGACGGGCGGCGGGCCTGGCATCATGGAAGCGGCCAATCGCGGAGCAAA
The DNA here is from genome assembly GCA_019634635.1 of Verrucomicrobiia bacterium. Classification (NCBI taxonomy): domain Bacteria; kingdom Pseudomonadati; phylum Verrucomicrobiota; class Verrucomicrobiia; species Verrucomicrobiia bacterium. The sequence goes on along the minus strand of JAHCBB010000011.1, from coordinate 60,502 downwards.
GGACGCGGGCGGTCGTTCGGTCGGGTGCAATATCGAACTCCCGTTCGAGCAGCAGTCCAATGCCTACCTCGACCGTTGTGTGACGATGCACTACTTCTTCGTCCGCAAGACGCTGCTCGTGAAATACAGCTTCGCCTTCGTTGTTTTCCCCGGAGGGGCAGGCACGGTGGACGAACTGTTCGAGGCGCTCACTCTCATCCAAACCGGCAAGATTGAGAACTTCCCCATCGTTGTCATGGGCACCGACTATTGGCGCGAACTGCTTGGGTTTCTTCAGAAAACGGCCCGCGCCGGAGCAATCAGTCCCGGAGATCTGGGGTTGGTTTACGCAACTGACTCCGTGAGTGACGCCATAGCGCACATTCGGGAGAAGGCCATCAAACCGTTCGGCTTGAAATACTCGGTCCGTCCCCATCTGCCCCTGCTTGGCGAATGTGGCCTCTGCGGAACGGAGCAGTGTGGTTGCAGCGAGTCACCACGGGTGCCGGACAACCTCCAATCCACGTCGCCATGAGCCGAGCGCAGTGCTACCATTGCCTATTTTTCAATGAGATCCGTTCCGCATTGCTTGCGTTTGGCTTCCAGCTCCTGTTCGGTGATCAGCCCTCGCCGGCGGGCCTCCGACGCCACCCGGCGCAGATCTTCCACCGAGGTGGGATGGAACTTGGCCAGATCCACCAAGGCCCGCAGCGGACGGCAAACGGCAAATCCCCGCAGACGGGTGAATTCCTTTGCCGGCACGGTCCCGCGATGGAGAACGACGCCTTTGGGAACCGGGCCATTTCGACGGAACGTCGGCGGTACGGTCATGTGCATGTCGGCCGGATTGAAGTCACCAAGGTCGAAGAGACTCAGTGCCGTCTCGTGCGAATACACGCCCACAGGCTTCTCGTCCCGCCCCCTCGACCATAGGTACCAGGCCACTTTGTCGCCGTCCTCCGGCCAGGGATAGTGGCGCAGGCGATAAATCCCGCGCCAAATCCGCTCCCAATTCCCAGTCCGGACGTGGTAAGGATGGGTGTTGTCGGCATAGCCCGCTTCAATGGCCTGCTTCGTGGCGAAGAAGCCTTGTTGGTCCTGGGCAATGCTCATCAGGGCAGCAAAGGAATCGCGTTTCTTAGCCACGCACAGATCCTCAATATATTTGAGGAATTGTGCAAGACTCCCTTTGATCAACTCGACGGCGTCATCGCTGTGGACTCGCTGTCTTTCACTTCGTGAACGGCGATTTCGCGAATGAAGGGTTGACCATCGGCGACGAGGTTACGGTAGCTGCCTGGGAGGCACGCCAAATGGGACAACTCCAGGCGCTGCATCGCCGTCTCGATTCGCCGAAGCGACTGTCCACGCACGACAACCTCGTGCGTGGCAAAGACCAGGCGAAGCTGCTGTTCCTTCTCCTCGGACTGGCATTCGGCGAAAACAAACTGGTCGAAGGGCAGCAGCAGGGCTTTTCCGGGTCCGATTTCAACACGGATGGAGCGCGCATTGGCGTCACTCGCCCAGCATTCAGGTGGTTTGGTGGTGTTCATGGCGTGGAACGGTTGACTTGTGCCGATGACGAAGCGGTTTCAGGCGGACAAGACGGTCTGCCGCTTGCCGACCGAATCGCAGCAGATGCCCATGGAGCCTGTCCCAAAGCCGGCGGCGCGGCTGTGAGACCAGTCCCGGCGCAAGGTCCAGGGCCAGACGCCGGTGCCCCGACCGGGTGAGGTTCTCGCGCAACTGTTCCTTGTCCGGCGTGAAAATGCGGATTCCTCGGCGGCCGCGAGAGATGGTCACATACCACTGCTGCGCGTTGGTCGCGGCCTTGATCGTCGAGTCGGAGAACAGAACGTAGTCCACGGTCTTGCCTTGGGAGCCATAGGAAGTGATCGCGTAGCCGGGGGAGAACTCCCGGTAGCTACTGTCCAACACCCGCCCGTCGTCGAGTTCCACAGCGCCATCGGAACGAACTGCCTTCACGGCAACCAATTCGCCGTTGGCAACCCGACTTCCCGAGGTCAACCGGCGATTAGCCTTCAGGTGCAGACGGTCGCCTGTGGCCACGGTAAGCTGGTGAGGACGACAAACGGAGATCCGATCCAAAAGGCGGTTCGGGATGGAGACGAACCGGCCCTCGACCTCCACCAGAACACCGCCAGAGACGATTCCAGCCAGTGTGCCCGTCTTTCCGGGTTCCGTGTCACGAACCTTCTGGTTAAAGAGGATCAGGGCTTCGGGCGGGTAGAACCGGTGATCTCGCTTCTGAGCGTTGGTGAGGTCGAGTCTATCCAGTGAGTGGACCAACGCTTCGGAGTGACCCAACAGCCCTTTGGCCTTGAGAGCTTCCCGGATCGAGGCATTTACCCGGTGAACTTCCGTCCAGGTCTGGGAAACGACGACCGCCGAGGCGTTTTGCTCATGGATCCGGACGTATTCCTCGGAGAGTTTCTCCACTTGGTCTGCAAGCCCGCAGGTGACCACGGACCCTGCTGCATCCAGTCTGGCGAACGACTCCGAAAGTTTTCCGTTCGCTGCGGCTTCGACGGCCTTGCGGTAGTCCCGAATCTGCCGCCTTTGGAGTTCGTCGCGGCCGAGGGACGGGTCCTGCCGACGGATGGTGTGCAGTTCCACGGGGCGGACGCCCGAGAATCTCTCGATGGCGACCAGAGCGTCGGAAGCCTCCACCGGGCCGTGCTGGCGGGTATCGCCGGACAAGAGCACTCGGGCGTTGCGCTCCCGTACGGTCCTCAGGAGGTCCAGCATCTGTTGCCCGCCGATCTGGCCGGCCTCATCCACCACCACGAGGGCGCCTCTGGGTAGTTCGCGGCTGCGGAGAAAGCTCGCGACGGTCTGTGGCGCAGGAAAGCCGTCTCGTTCCATCTCGACGACCTGCTGGCGTTGCGGTGCCAAAATGACGACCACTCGTCCGCAGGACTGGACCTCTTTGACCAGATGTCGCAGGACGAAGCTTTTTCCAGTGCCAGCGCCCCCGCGAAAGAGGCTGACGAGGTTGGTGGACGTGAGCAGGCGGTGGAGCGCCTGCCGCTGCTCGTCGTCCAGTTCCACCGGCAACGGCCGTGGCTCGTCAATCAGTGGCGTGCATTCACCATGGCCATTCTTGGCGATTTGGACGATTTCCCACTCCCGAGCCAGGACCTGCCGGAGGGTCACTTCGAAGGGACGATGTTCATCGCGAATGTACCCACGGGCGGCCGTGATCCTCTTGAGATCGGGCGCGGGAACTTGGCGGCCTCGAAGCCTGTCCAATGCTTCCTGCCAGATTTGGAATTCAGGGACAACGGAGTGCCGGTCGAAGAGGTGATCCTCGGACCATTGGACGGCCTCCCGCAGAATCTGGTCATCACTGACAGTTAGTGCAGGCGAGGGGCTGTTCGCCGACAATTGTCGGATTTGTTCGCGTTCAGCCGGAGTTGTTTGGCTGGCCCACAGGGTCCCGAGTTCACTTCGGGAAAGCGTCGGTTGTTTTCGCTGACGTCCTTTGATTGCCAGCCATTCTCTCAACTCCTTCAGATTGGCCCCACTCAACTCGGGCCGTTCCTGAAGCAAAGCGTCCAACGCACGATCAATCTGAGCATGCCGCTTGGAGAACCGGATGCACATCTCCTCCGGAACGCCGACCATCTCGAAATCCCCGCGAATCTGGTTTCGGATCTGGTAGCCGCATGCCTGTAGTTGGCGCGCCAATTCATGGTAGTACACCGATTCGACGTATCGGCGTGCCCGCAGGAGTTCACGGTTCTCCAAGGCCTTCCAGCGGTTCTCTTTCGGGTCGTAGGTGGCGTTGAAGACGATGCAGTGGGTGTGCAGGTGCGGATCCAATGCTCGGGAGGTGTCGTGGGTGAACAGGGCCGCAGCCATGTTCCCTGTGATACGATGGTCGCTTTTCCCAGCCAGTCGGACGCGGGTGGCAGCGAAAGGCTCCAACTCCATCAGGGCCGAGCGCACCGCGCGCTGGTGGGCCGCTTCGATTCGCGTGTCTCCTCCGATCAGGGCTGCGATGGACACCGACTTGGGAGGCGAGATGGTGAAGTCGAAGAAGATCCGACGGTTTGCCTTCACTTGATCGTCCTCGATGCGGGTGGACTTCAGCCGGACGGTGAGGGTCTCTCCTGTAGACGGATCTTGGTTTTCGCAGAGCCGTAGAAAGTCCGCCGCGAGGACTTCTCCGCGCAGGCCCAGTTGCTTTGCTGCCTCGCCAACCCACTCCCCGGTGACTCGTTGCCCCTGGTCGTAGTAATCGCCGACGCATAGGTGTTCCTTAAAGTAACTCTCTGCGTTTCGAAGACTGTACTGTGTCTTGGCAATGACCACGGCGAGGATATTGCCCGGAATCTGGATGCATTTTGTGTATCACGTACACCGTCCGCTCTCGTCGGCATGGTCAAGTGTCTCCATGCGCACGCATTCGCCGAATGCCCACGAGGCCCCGGAAGCAACTCTCGGGAATCTATCATGCCGGACACAGCGTCGGTGCTAGTGGAGAGAGGATCCCTTCGGATTGCCGTAGGTGAAAACCGTGGCACTATTGTCGCAATGTTGTCCCTCTCCATGCTGACAGCTCTCGCACGTTCCGCAACTGTCCACCATACAGCCGACGCCGACATGATTGGTCACGTTTTTGCCGACCGCCGCGACGACTCCGGCAATCTCGTGCCCCGGAACTTGCGGATATTTCTGAGGCCCCATTCGCCGCGAAGCTGATGGATGTCTGAATGGCAGATGCCAGAAAACTTAATGCCGATGAGAATATCCTCATCACCGACCGGCCAGCGCTCGAACGTCTATGGGCTCAGCTTCCCCGACATGTCTCGCGCGGGGTAGCCTTTTGATGCGACTCTTTTTATGGGATCGAGGGTTGATTGCCTTGCGCCAGGAGCCGCTGCCCTCCGGGTCCAGCGATGAGGATGCCTGTCCCAAAGACGGCTGATTTTTGGATAAACTGTCTTCGCGATTCCTTGTGCTCTCGTTTCATAGTCTATTTGTCGTTTGAACACCTTTTCGTCGCGCCTATTTCAGATGTCCGGTGAAGAAGGATGTGAGCTTGTCCCACGGGATTAAGTTTACGCGGTCGTAGAGATCGACGTGTCCGGCATTGGGAACGACAAAAAGTTCCTTGGGCTCGGAGGCCTTTTTAAACGCGTGTTCGCTGAAGATGCGTGAATGTGCCTGGTCTCCGGTGATAAACAGAACGGGTCGCGGTGAAATCCAATCCAGATGATCGAATGACCAGAATAGCATCATTTGGGCGCCGCTGGTCCGCCAAAAGGCCGTTGAAGAACGGGGGTGCTGGCCGCGCGGTGTGCGGTAATAGTCGTAAAACTCTTGGTCGATTTCGGACGACTTGTCGGTCAGTGTTTGCGGCGTTCCGATGGACATCGTGCGCACGGCGCCATCCACTTCCGCCCAACGTTGCTTCGAAATTTCGACCAGATTTTTTTTGAGCGCAGCGGTATCCACATTCTCAGCGAGACCTTGGCGGTGTGCCTGGCCGATGTCATACATGCTCACCGTTGCCACCGCCTTGATGCGCGGGTCGGTTTCCGCCGCAGCCAAACCAAAACTCCCGCTGCCGCAGACGCCAAGTACGCCGATGCGCTCCCGATCCACAAAGGGCTTCGTGCCCAGGAAATCAACGGCCGCGCTGAAGTCTTCGATCAACGCTTCGAACGAGGCGGTGAAGTGCGGTTGGCCGCCACTCTCGCCGTTGTAGGAGGGATCGTGGGCGATGGTCACAAAGCCGCGCTCTGCCATCGCTTGAGCATACAACCCGGCGCTTTGTTCTTTCACCGCGCCATACGGGCCGCCGACCACAATCGCGGGATGCATTTTGGAACGGTCGATGTTTTTCGGGACATAGAGGTCCGCGACGAGATTGATCCCCAGCCGATTATTGAAGGAGACCTTTTGATGGCTCACCTGGTCGCTTTGAGGAAACGTCTTGTCCCAGGCGAGTTGATCTGCCGCGCGGGTCACTTCGGACGTTGAAATGGCCGCGGCCAGAGCCGTGCCAGCAATGGCTTTTAAGGATTGATTGCGAATCGATTTCGTTTTCATGGCAGCGACCATGCCTCACCTTCGAGGATCGTTCTCTCGCGATCCTGCGACCCCTGTCGCAATCCTGCGGGAATCTAAAGCGAACTCCGAAACTTCGTCGGCGTGACGCCCACCACGCGTCGGAAGACTTGCGCAAAATGGCTCGGGCTGGTGTAACCCACTTCGAGCCCGACCTCAATGAGACTGCGCGAAGTTTCGCGAATCAACTGCTGGGCGCGCGTAATGCGCTGGCGGGTCACGAACTGCAACGGAGTCATGCCGGTGGCCTCCTTGAAGACATGGGCAAAGTGGGAGGAACTCAATTCCACCAGTTCGGCAAGGCGCTCGATCGAGATTTCCTCCGAGAGATGCGCAGCGACGTAGTCCTCGACCTTGCGGAGCTGGCGAATGGGCAGGCCGCCGCGATTAGTCAGCGTCTTGGCGGCGACATCCGTGTATTTTTCCACCAGATGCGCGGCGAAGAGCTGAGTGAGCGCGGCGACGCAAGGCGACTTCCCCGGCACCCGCGCGGCCAGAAATTCGGCACAAGTCAGGCAGATGGGCCACAGGATTTCGTCGGGACCAAAGAAGTCCACGACCTCAACGCGGTCTGCTTTGCCGGGATAGCGGGTTTGGAGCGCGGCCAGGAATGGCTCGACGGCGATGTGGAGGGAAAGTGTCTCCAGTTCTTCACCGGGTGGCGATTGGAAGCGCACCTCGTAGGGCGTGACTGAGCGGGTCACGAACAGCTCACCCGCGTGGATTTGCCGCGAGATCCACGCCCCTCCCACGTCTCGCTCACGGAACTCCGCCACGCCCCGGAGGTTGCAGGAAATGTGAGGCTCAGGAGTGGCTGGCACGAGAAAACGATCCACTACGCGCGGATGCTGCAGGCGCCGGGCATATAGCCCCTCCCACCGGAGCGCCACGCTGTCGGCCACCACTTCGCCGGTGAGATACCGGGGAAAAGCGGCGGCGGTGCTGCGGTCGGGCGTGTTCGCGTTCACATCTTTCCCATCTTCGCTTTCATCCCCGCATCCATCAGGAAAAGCGCGGCCAGGGACGTCTGAAAATTTTGGCATTCGCCAAGAGGGATTACACCAAATATCGCGGTGCTTCACAAGAAGCTCGAACTGGGGCAGCGCGAGGGAATGATTCTCCACCTCGTCAGCAGAATTCGTGGGGAGCGCACCTTGATGCGTCGACGCAACTATTTCGGAGAGATTTGGTTACGCACAAGCAATCGGCCGTTGTGCTTGGCATCCGAACCTGCCGTAGGCGGACACCAGCCTGCGTAAAGGACCGGCCCGCCTGTTGGTGGAGTGCGTCATCCTGACCCACAAGTTCTGCTGACGAGGCCGATTTGGCAGTCTGCGACGCCTGCGACAGCGCGCGTTTCGGCAGTCGGCTACGCAAAAGTGTTCCTTAAAGTAACTCTCTGCGTTTCGAAGACTGTACTGTGTCTTGGCAATGACCACGGCAGGGACATTGGCTGGAAACTGGATGCATTTTGTGTATCACGTACACCGTCCGCTCTCGTCGGCATGGTCAAGTGTCTCCATGCGCGCGCATTCGCCGAAGCCCACGAGAACCCGGAAGCAACTCTGGGGAATCTACCATGCCGGACACAGCGTCGGTGCTGACGAAGATGGTTCGCCATGCACTGTTATCGAGGCCCCCAGCCAACTTGTGGCCGAAGAGACGGCCGCGCGACTCGACTTCGGAGATCCTCACGCGATTGCAGTGACGCCCGAGCAGGCGGAGAAAGCGCAATGGCTGCCACAACGTAGGCCAGGTCACCGCCAGGAATTCGCTCGTTCCAAGCGACACGGGATTCAATGCGCGAAGGGATTGTCATGAGCCTTTCCTTTCATCCTTGGAACACAGGGGACGCCCTACTCCTACCAGCCGGTAGGGTTTGGTGTCCGCGAAGCAGTCGCCAGTTGCCCGCGGAATTGTCGCGGCGTAGGCAGTCGCCTCGGCCCAATGGTGGGCATGGCAGATCCACGGCCATGTCCCCGTGCGATCCGCGGCCAGGCCGCTCGACAGGTCATGGACAGTCCGCAGCCGCGGGTTGTCCACGGACGAAGGCGCGTTCCTGGCCAATCCACGGACGCGCCGCCGCCGAGGTCGTGAACCCCGTCAGTCCACGTCCTAACCAATGCCCATTCGTAAGCGCAGTCCGGCCCCGGACAGGGCGCGGTCTGTCCGCCCGACTGTCTTTCGGGCATGAGCCCGTCCACACCGAAATCCCCAAGCAGGCCACAACGATGCCTTCCCGATAGGTCCCGCCATGTCCTCCTTCGATCCCAATGCTGTCCGAGCCGCCGTCGCGGAGTTTACACCCCGTCGTCCACAACGTTTCCAGGAACTGTCCCCGGCGAAGGATGTCATCCTGGAGTTGCGACAGAAGCGGGCGTCGTATCGAGCCATCGCCGAACTGCTGACTCAGCACTGTTTGCCGACCAGCAAGACGGCCATCGCCGCCTACTGTCACGAAGTCCTTGGTGAGGGCATTCGCCCGCGGCGTCGGCCGACCCGACGACGTCCCGAGGAGAGCCCTCCACTGGCTACGAAAGTCCCGAGCGATTCCGCGGATAAGATCATGGCCGTGGACGCTGATTCACCGGGTGGTGCCGCAGGCGCGCCACCCAGAACTCGTGGGCCTCGGATCGCCCAAGTCAGGATGTTGACCCCACAATCGCCATGAAACGTCTGGTTTTGGTCCTCAATGGCAAGGGAGGCGTCGGAAAGAGCTTCTTCGCCGTCAACTTCGTCCAATTCCTGAAAGATCAGGAGATCCCCCATGTCGCGGTGGACAGCGACAACGAGAATTCGACCCTGAAACGCTTCCACGGCGACGCCCGGTTCCTCGACTTGGGGCAGCGCCGGGAACTCGACACCATCTTCCAAACCTTCGAGGAGGCGCGCCTGGTCGTCGTGGATTGCCGGGCGGCATCCACCGATCTCTTCCTGGACTACTTTGCCGAGATTGATCTGCCGACGCTGCTGCCGGCCTTGGGCGTCGCCCTGACGCTGGTCATGCCGGTGAACCATGAACTGGACAGTGTGGATCAGGTTCAACGGGTCGCGGATCAGCTTGGGAAGCTGGGGCGCTACGTGATCGTTCGCAACGCGGCGCACAGCGAGAGCTTCGCGCTCTTCGATGCCGCCGAGGTCCGGACCCGCCTGAGGACTGAGCTGGGCGGGCAGGAGATCGAGATGCCCAGACTTCAAGATTGGCTGGTCGAAGCATTGAACCGGGAAGGTGTCACGGTGACCCACGCCCTCAAGCATCCTGCATTCCATCTGCTGGATCGGCAGCGGCTGATCACTTGGCAAAAGCGCCTCTACGCCGGATTCGAGTCCACTCGCCAGCTCCTGCTGTCTGGGAAATGAAGCCAGCCGAACCAGCCTTCGACTTCGACGAAGAATTCGAGCGGGCCGTCGCCGCCTGGCGGGAGCGCCATCGCCTGCGCGAAGACGATGCCGTGCTGCTGCTCGTGGAGTTGTTCCGAATCCATCAACAGCACTGGGACGCCCTGCGTCGCCGAGATTCTCCATCGTGGGAGCAGCTCCGCCGAGACCTTGTGAGATTCGACGAGGTGGTCCGGCGGACTCAGGACGTGTGCGCCAGCCTCAATGACCGGCTTCCACGGCTCGTCGGCCACCTCGATACGCCGAGGGTTACCCGGACGGCGGCTTGGCTGGCTGCCGTCGCCGGAAGCCTCGCGGGCTACCTGATCGGAAAGGCGGGCCTGTGAACTTGCCCCTCTTCGACGAAATCGGTCGGTTCTTGACACGCTTGCCAGAACTTGACGCCTCCAGACCGGTTCTTTTCGCCTGCGCTGCTGTGTTGGCCACCATTGCGCTGTACGCCCTGTTTCGTCCGCGTCGGAGGCCTGGGGTGGTCGCGAGGTTGGGCGGTTTGGTCTGGAAACGAACGCAGTTCTGCCGGGGTTGGCTGATCACCGGCGATACCGGTTCTGGCAAGACCAGTTCCGGCATCAATCAACTGGCACACCAGGTCTTCCAGAACGAGCCGCGCTGGGGCGGACTGTGTGTGGACGAGAAGGGTGTGTACTGGGAGACCCTGTCCGCCATGGCGCAACACTACGGCCGGGAATCCGACCTGATCCATCTCCAGGTGCGGTCTAGTGACACCGATGGAAACTGGCAGCCGCATCATCGGTACAACTTGATCGGGGACCGAAGCATTCCGTTTTCGACCTACGCCAAGTTCGTCGTGGATACCGCAACCAGCCTCGGACAAGGGGGCGACAAGGGTTTCTTCAAGAGCCAAGCCCAGACGCACATCGCCCACGGGTTGGAACTCCTCTACGAACTGTCCCGTCCGGTCACTCTTCTGGGCGTGTACGAATTGCTGTCCCGACGCGACGACCTCCAGGAGGCCACGGAGGATTTGGCCGACCTCCTCGAAACGCCCAGGCGGACGGCGATTCACGCCCATTTCCTGAACCGATTCTTGAACCAGCCGGACGAACAGTTGGGAGGAGTGCGGGAAACCATTGGCAACTACCTCCAGTACTTCCTGACGCCCGAGATCGCCGAAGTGTTTTGCTCCGGCAGCAGCACCTTCGATTTCTCAGCGGTGGACCAGGGAAAGATCCTCCTGACGACCATGCCCCAGCGCTTTCAGACCGAGCGCCGGTACGTGAACACTTTCCTGAAGCTGCTCTTTTACAATCACGCACTCCGCCGCTTCGACAAGCCGCGGGAAGAGCGATCCCGCGACAACCTGCTGATCCTCTGGGCCGATGAGGCTCAACGCTTCATGACGGCCAGCGAAGACGGCACCAGCGACTACAACTGCGTGGACGTCATCCGCGAAGCGGGGGCCACCATTGTTGCCGCCGCTCAGTCCACGACCTCCCTCATCCCACCCTTGGGCAACGACAAGTCCCGCGTGTTGACCCTGAATCTCCGCAACCGCCTCATCTTCCGCTCCGCCGACGAGGCGGACGCGGTGCAAGCGGCCGATTTCCTGGGCAAGAAGCGCGTGATCAAGCGATCCTGGGGCTACAGCGCCGGCAAACGGAACGTGAACTACTCCGAAACCGAGGAGCACAAGCTGAAGCCCCACCAACTCCGCAATCTCCGCGACCACGAGTGCGTCCTGGTCCACTGCGAGCGAGGATTCCGGAAGGTCATCCTGCCTCCCCTGGAACCGACGGGCGAACCGGCGGCCTGGTTTCGATCCTGGCGTCTCTTCGGGTGAGGCGGTTTGGCGGGCATTCCATGGGCAAGATCGCTCCCGAAACTGTTTTACAAAAGGCAGCCTTCACGCCATGTTCAAAGCAACAAACCCGCCACGCCTCTCGTCAGATCGGCGCACCAGGGCGGGTGCTCCATTTTTGGGGAGGGCTACGGAATGAAGTTCACCAAGCCTGCCGTAGATCTCAACCGGCAACTCCAGAAATGGCAGTCGCGCGGCTTGGTCGTCGCGAATCCCGCTGAGGCGCTGCACTATCTTCAGTTCATCGGTTACTACCGGTTCTCAGCCTACACGCTTCCGTTCCAAACGCTCGCCCTTCCCGGCAAACCGTTCACGCCGGGGACGACCTTCGAGCAGGTGTTGTCCGTCTATGCCTTTGACCGCGAATTGCGCTTGCTGGTGTTGGACGCCATCGAGCGGGTGGAAGTGGCCGTCCGCAGCAGCATGGTGAATCACATGTGCGTCAAGCACGGGGCGCATTGGTTCATGGACGCCGGGCACTTTCGGGTGCCGGGTACGAATTCGCCCCGACGATTCGACCATGTCCGATTCCTGGATACTCTCGACGAGGAACTCGGAATTCCGTCGAGTGCCAAGGCTCCGGCGCGTCCTCACAACGAGGTGTTCATCAATCACTATTTCGCGAAATACACCGACCCCTACCTGCCTCCGGCCTGGATGGTGTTTGAGGTGGTTTCGATGGGAACGCTTTCGCTCGTCCTGGCCAATCTCCGGAACAACACGGATCGGACAGCCATCGCCAAGCCGTTCGGTGTGGATGAGCAGGTGTTGGGAAGCTGGCTGCATACCCTCAGCTACGTTCGCAATCTGTGCGCGCATCATAGCCGGCTGTGGAACCGGCAACTGGTCATCAAACCCATCATCGCCAAGAAACATGCGACGCAGGTGTTGGTGAAGGACCGGATCTACGCCATCGCATTCATCCTGAACTACTTGCTCGGTATCGTCGCCCCGCGCAACGCCTGGCACGAGCGCTTGTACAGGCTGATTCAATCGCACCCTGTAGTGAACACGGCGGCGATGGGATTCCCCAAGGATTGGGCCAGCCAACCGTTTTGACCGTCAAATCCCGCCTGACTTGTGGTCTCCATCGGTCGCTCGCCGGCGATGGTGTCGCAATGCCGGCCCAACCAAGCCATGGAACTGCGAGAATCCCATTGAAATCAAACTCCGCGTGAACCCGTCGGCGGAGTGTGGGGTGGGGCCGGCCACCTCCAGGATGCTACGGGTCGGCTCGACACACGCTCGCCGCTTCCGTTCCTCCTGGACCTAGCCGGCCCCACCGTGAAGGCGGCCTCTAGGGTTTCACGCGGGGGAATGGCCGCTGAGGCGACCGGAGGAGACCTCCAGCAGTCAGCAGACAGCGCCGGCAGACTTGTGCTCGGTATTGCCGGTGGAATCGAAATGGAGTACCTCCAATCTACGGGGAGCACTGCCCGCCAATTCATGACGTAGCTGAAACATCACAACTTTTGCCTGTCTCGGTTCGGTCCCACGAGAAAACCGCGAATTTGCCAGTGGACGAAGAGAACCGCCGGAGCACGCGCCCCATCGGGCGCGGCTCGGCGTGCTTCTCTCCAGGGCGCTTCGCGGTGCCTCTCGTGGGGGTACGTTGGGTCCGCGCCTTTGGTTTTCGGAGATTGCCGATTCCGCCGGCTTGCGCCAGACGCCAAAATTGGGGATTCCCAAGACGTCACCGCCGAATTGCAGCAGGATTGAGGAGGCCATTGAAAACGCGTATTCACGTTACCCGTCACCGGAATGGCCAGGTTCGCGAGCGGATTTCCCTTCGCGGAGGAGTCCGTCACGGAATCAGTCGGACATGGCATCGCAACGGCCAGATGGCGTCCCAAGAGCCGTACGCGAAGGGCTTGCTCCACGGGACTTGCCGTCAGTGGAGTCCAAGCGGATGCCTTCTAGGGGAATACGCCATGGTGTATGGCACCGGTCTTCAGCGGGAGTGGCACGACAACGGGCAGCTCAAGATTGAGGTTTCGACCGTCTCGGGGAAGTTCTGCGGCAGGAATCGAATCTGGCTGAATGACGGCTCGCTGGCTTCTGAACGCTACTACCTCCACGGAACTACTGTTTCCCGCGCCGAGTACCTGCGGGCAAGACGGGACGACTCATCCTTGCCTGCCATACAGGACAGCACACCCTGGAAACGACTGCGTAGTTCCGCGGTCATCGAACGCCGCTCTCACGAAACCTGTGTCGCGGCGATGCTGGAGCGAGTTCCACGAAGCGAGGCTCGGCAATGGTTTGGGGAGGCCAAGAGATCGGCGTTTCCATCTCTCGGGCGGTTTCGGACGGCCAGATCCGCTCTAGACTTCGTCGAATCCCTTTACACGGCCGGCGCCCAGGAGGTGGTCGTGCCGGACATTTACCGGGATCGCAAAGGCCGGGAGTACGCGGATTGGCTGTTGGTCCGATTGCCCCGTGCGGCGAAAATGCGTCAGCGAATCCGGCGTGCGTGCGGGCTGCTCAAAAAGCAGACACTCGGAGCATTTCTTCCGAAGCGGGACCTGGGAGAATCCCACCTCTTCCTCGTCTTGGAGTGAGTCAACAGACGGTGAGGCAGTCGCGGTCCTCGTCCACAGCGAGGCGTCCGTCCGTAGGCCGGCCGTTCAGCAGACAATCAGCCACAGCGTCACCCACCTGCTTTTCTACGGTGTCCCGCATCGGCCGGGCACCCAACTTAGGATGGAACCCCTTTCGGACGAGGAACGGCAGGACGGTCGGATCCAGAGCAAGCCGATGGCCGCGTTCTGCGAGGAAGGACACCTCTCTGGTCAGAAATTTTTCGGCGATCTCCAGTTGGTGTTCGTAAGAGAGACGGTGGAAGACCAGCTTCTCAGTGATCCGCGCAAAGATTTCGGGCCGGAGGGCCTGTTGGGCTCGGGTCAGGACATGCCGTTCGAGAGTGGACTCACTGGAATGTTGGAGGCTCATGAGTTCGGCGGAGCCGATGTTTGAAGTCAGCCACACGTAGAAGCCGCTGAAGTCCAGCGTTTGTCCGGTGGCCATGGTCAGCCGGGCGGCGTCGAGCAATTGCAGCAGCAGATCGAGCACACGCGGATGGGCCTTCTCAGCTTCGTCGAAGAGCAGCGAACCTTCGGAGGCTTGTTCACGGATTGCGCCCAGGAATCCGACCTCCCCGAGCTTGGCGCCCAGCAAGAGGCCAAGCGATTCCTGCGTCTGGTATTCCGACATGTCGAAGCGGAACAGGCGGCCCGGGCCGAAGACGTGGTGGGTCGTAACCAGGACGACCTCGGTCTTCCCGACACCGGTAGGGCCGAGCAGCGCGAAGGAGCCACGTGGCCGTGAAGGGTGACTAAGCCCGAGTTCACCGCGTTGGACCACTGAGCAGATGCGCGGCAACACCTGGGACTGACCGCGGATTTCGCGTGCCAGCACCGTGTTCAGCGTTTGGAGACGTTCCAGCTTCGTCGCGGTCAGAAGTTCAGCCATGGCCTGGACTCTATCGGCACACCGATGGCGTTTTGTGTACCACATACATCTACGGGAGTGCTGACGGTGATAAGCCCTTGCCCGTGATCGGCGGGAAACGCCGCTGATACAGAAAAACAAATCGAAATCACCATGAAGCTCACATCCACCATCCGTCTCACCTCAGCACGTCGGCTCCGTACGGTCGGAGCCGTCATTGTGGCCCTCGCCGCCAGCGCGTTTCGCGCGGCCGCACAAGCGTTCGATTCCACGGACCTCAAGACCGGGATCAGCAACAGCCTTGCCGTGATCATGATGTTCGGGTTCGTCCTCGGCATCGCGGCGGTCATCGCGGGCGGCTTCGCCATCCGGCGCGGCGACGTGGACCAGGGGAAGATGTCCATCATCGGCGGCGCGATTATCGCGGCAGCGCCGGCGGTGATCTTCGCCTTCTTCAAGATCTTCGGGATTGATGACAACAGCTCGATTGGCGTTGGCGCCTTCTGAGCGGCCACCAGTGCGTCCTTTTTCCCGCGTCGCTCACCAGTCTCTGCCTTGCACCATGAAGACCGAACTTCGATTCACGGATTCCAACGCGGCCTCGGATTCTTCCGGCCGCACCTGGGGATTAGAGGGAAATCTCTTCTGGTGGCTGGTGGGCGGCGTCGGGGCCGGACTCATCTTGTTCTTCCTGCTCCTGGTCGCGTGCCGGGCGGGGTTGATGACCTCCTTCGGCGTCGCGGTCGTCCCGGTCCTTCTCTGCTTGGCCTACATCTTCGGCCTGCGCCAGGGGAAGCCGCCCGGGTACGACCGCGATTGCCTGGAATTCTGGCTGGGAGGCGCGGGCTTCGGTCCGGAGAACCATCAGGCGTCCGCTGCAGTGCATCCGCTTTCCGAGGAGGGATTATGGAAGCGTTGAGCCTTCGGGAACGGGAGCGTCGGACGCTGTTGTCCAACCTGGACAAGGCGGAACGGGCGTTGCGCCAGAATCTCCATCAGCACGGCCTTGACCCCGCCGCACGGGAGCACATGGAGCGAGCCCTCAGCCACGTACGGGAAGGCTACATCGCGGTGAACGAGCCGGGCCGGGCGCGAACCGTGGGGCAATTGACCGAGGACATCACCAAGGGGCACAACCTCCTGAGCCGTCTCCTCCAGCAACAGCGCAACGCCAGCACCCATTCTCCAGGAGAGTGACCATGTTTGAGCGGGCTCCCAACGGATACTTCGTGCGGAATATGCTGGTTTTCAACCAGCTCCGCCGCGGCGGCCAGGTCGCCAAGGGGTTCTTCTTCGAGGCGCCGGACCTGACCAATTCGCCGGTCAGTGATCTCAACGACTTTCAAGATCAACTCTGCCTGCTACTGGCGTCGCTGCACGAGAATCAGCGCCTCCAGGTGCAGTATTTCTGCGACTGCGACTACAAGTCGGAGTTGCTGCGGTACCAGGCGGAGACGGAGCGGTTCATCAACGTGTGGACCCGCCGCGCCCGCAATGAACGGTTCACCCGGTACTGGCAGGCCATGGGGGATCGAAAGCTGCGCCGCCAGCGGGTGGTCATCTATGTGAGCCGCGCCCTGGAAGCCGTGCCCAAAGCGTTCCAGACCGCCGCCGCACGCCGCGAGTATTACGGCGTGCTGCTGGATCAGCTCCAAACCGAGTTCGAGCACGTGCATCGTCTGCTGCTTGAGATTTTCGGCTCCAGTGGCACTCGGGTGCTGCCGATGAGCGATCTTGATCACTACCGGCACTTCACCCGATTCCTGAATCCATCGCTCAACGACCGCTTCGATTTCGACCCGGCGGAGGGATTCGCGCCCGAGCTCTCGATCCAGGAGAACTGCTGGCATAGTGAAGGGAACGGGCAGAGCGATTTCGGGTTCTTCCTCGATGGACACTACCATTCGCTGATCGTGCTGACCCGTTGGCCGCGGACCACCTATCCCGGAATCGTCCAAAGGCTCACCAATCTGCGGCTCCTCGACTACACCATCACGGTCAACGTGGACCCGCTGCCGGTGACTCGGGAGATCTCGCGGGAAGAGAAGGAGCACGACCGCGTGGCAGGGGATTACGCCAGCGAGAAGAAGATTTCGCTGCTCACGGTGATGGAGAAGAAGGCGCGGAAGATCCACGCGCTGATGCAGGGGCAGACGATTCCATTCCACGCGCTGTTTGTGATCCGGGTCTGGGACAAGACGCGGGACGGCCTGAATGCCAAGGCTGGCGCGATCAAGAATGCGATGAACTCGATGAACGCCGCCCAGTATTTTGAGAGCAATCTGCCGAGCACTTCCAAGAATCTCTTTTTCCAGACCTGGCCGGGTTGGACCTGGGGGCGGTACCAGCACCGGAAGCTGTACGCCGAACACCGGTATCTGGCCGATATGCTGCCGGTGACCAGCACATTCACCGGACATCTCGCGACCGCCGAGGCGATCTACGATGGGCCGGCGAACAATCTGGTGGGTGTGGAGACGTTCTCCGGTTCTGACGATAACAAGGCACCGCAACACGCGGTTCTCCTGGGGATGTCGGGAGCGGGGAAGTCGGTGACGGTCTGCGATCTGCTGACCCAGACCGAGGGGTATTTCGGGTACACGGTCATCATCGAGGAAGGGCTGAGCTATGGCATCTACACCGCCACCGTCGAGGAGGGTGCCCGGCCGATCATCATCCATCCCGACGGGGACCTGACCATCAACTACCTCGACACGAAGGGGCTGCCGCTGACGCCGGACCATCTGTCGGCGGCCACGGCCCTGGTCGCCCGGATGATTGGCGTCAGCGCGCAAGAGGACAAACAGATGCTCCGGCAGGCGCAGATCGCCAAGTACCTGAACCTGCTCTACGAGGATGCGTTTCAGGACTGGTGCAAACGGCGCCACGAGCAACTCCTGGAACTGGCCCGTCACGCCCTCGCCTTGCAGCGGTTCCGGGAGGAACGGATGCCGCCTGGGGCGACGAGCCTGGAGACTTTTGCGGACTTCCGAGACTGGAAGGCGAGCCACCCCGACGAGGCGGAGAGCTATCAGCGTCAAATCCAAGAAGCGGCCGCGCTGAAGTTTCTCAAAGACCCCAAGACCAGTAAGGAAGTCCGCAACCTGGCTTTCGCGCACTTCACGCCAGAGGAGTTCCCGACTCACCGGATGCTCCAGGAACTGATGATGCTCGATCCGATGGGAGCTGAGCGGGACCAGATCGTGGAGATTGCCACGTTGCTGCTGCCGTGGTGCCGGGACGGCAACTACGGCAGCCTCTTCGATGGAACGAGCAACCTGTCGTTGACCGGCCGGATCGCGCACTTCGAGCTGGGGTACATCCCGGAATCGGCCAAAGAGCTGAAGTCCGCCGCGGGCTTTCTGATCACCAACCATGCGCGCAAACACATCATGACGCTCCCGCGGGCGGTCCGGAAGCGGAACGTGTACGAGGAAGTGGCCCGCTTCCTCGACATCCCCGGAGGCCAGGAGATCGTGCAGGAGAGTTACGCGCAGCTCCGGAAGTTCAATTGCTGGAACATCTCGATTGTTCAGCAGTACGCCCGCTTCAAGCAAAGCCGGATTCGGTCCGCGGTTTTCGGCAATTCCCGACAGTTCTTCATCCTTCGCCAGAACGACCGTGGCGACCTGGACGATATGGGGCGGGACATCGCGCTGCCGGAAGTCACCCAGCACGCGATCATGAACTACCCGCTTCCCGACCATCAAACCGGGCAAAAGTATTCCCCATTTACCTACCTGCACACCGATTCGACCCGGGCAATATGCGGGACGGTCCACAACATCGCCTCCGCCGAGATGCTCTACTGCTCCAGTTCGAGCGGGGAACACTTCGACAAGCGGGCGCGCGAACTGCGCCAGAGTCCAAGCGTGGTCGAAGGGATCATCTCCCACGCCCGGCCTCAGGCGTCTTCTCCTTCTCAACTTCTATGAAGCTCAATTCCAAAACTCTTTGTCGTTGCATCGGCCTGGCTCTCATCGCCGCGTTGGCGCCCGGTTGCGCCGCTACTCGCCCCTTCGGAGACGCCGTGCTTGGTGCCGGTGGTGCGTACTTGGGACACGAACTGTCCGATGGAAATCCCATCGCCACGGCCGCCGGGGCCGCTGGCGGGGTCCTCCTGAGCGAAGGCCTCCACTATCTGGCTGGAAAGGAGACGCAGAAGGCGTACTCGGCCGGCTACGACAAGGGCAAGAGCGACGCGGTCAAACAGCAGTACTGGCTGTACGTCTCGCAACAACGGCAGCGCGACGGGGCGGGAAGCGTCCGCCTGTATCCGGTGCGCCTTCCGGAGCAACGGCTGGATGGCGTGACCTTCCAGGCCACCACCAAGCTGTTGCGGATCGAAGAATAGGGGGCGCCATGAAACACGTTCTGCCCTACATCCTCGCTTGGCTAGCCGCGACAGCGCTCGCACCGGCAGCTCGCGCCCAGTGGACGGTCTATGACCCGGCGGTCCACAGCCAACAGATCCTCAGCACGGCGCAGGAGATCGCCAAGTTTGTCGAGGTCATCAACAACCAAGTCAGCCAGCTCGATCAGCTCACGGAACAGGTCGCGACCCTGCATCACTATGTGGATCTCTTCGGTGATCCCGGGGCGGTCGTGCCGGAAGCGATTGGGGCGTTGACCGCAGAATTGTCAAAAACGGAACTGGGACAAAATCTTGGGGCACTCCAAGCGGCGGCCGATGCTACGGCCGCGATGCTCAGCGACGGTGCCGGTCTCTATCGAGCCGTCGGGGAGGTGTTCTCCACTCCCGGCGGAGCAGTGATCCAGCGTCGGCCAGAGCCCTATCGCCCGGTGGCCGCGATTCAGCAGACGGCCGCAAACTACCTGGCGGTGGCAAAGGATGCGGCTGGCCGGAGGGTGGAGCTGAAGAAAGAAATTGGGCTCACGGTGGAGGCTCTTCGGGCGGCGACCACGGACGCTGAGGTCCAGAAACTGACCGGCGTCCTGATGGGACTGGCCACCGCGCTGGATGGCGCCGGTCAAGAAGTGACCGAGGCGATGGCGTCGGCATTGGTCCAGGACATCGCCAATCGGGCGGACAGGCAGCGGCAGATGGAAGCGTTGAAGGAACAGCAACACGCGGAGTTCCGGGAGGCCATTGGGCGATACGGTGAGGTCTTTCCTCTCATGAACCAACCGACGCTCTTCCCAACCAAGTAGATTCCATGGCGACCTTCGAACAGATCTTTCCGACGTTCCTGCAGAAGTGCATCGAGCTCCACGCGCTGCTGCAGGTGGTGGCGTTCCTGCTGTTCGTGGTCGGCACGATCACGTTCGTCATTCACGGATTTTCATCCAAAACGCTGTTGCTGCATCTGGTCCGACTGGTGGTCCTGACGGCGCTGCTGGTACTTCTGCCGGAGTGGGGCAATCGCATTCAGCAACTCCTGCAGGACTCGGTCCTGTCGGGCCTGGGCGTGGACCCCGCTGACGTGCATCGGCAGTACAACGCCTTGTTGATCGTAAAGAGGGATACCGGGGCAGAGCGCTCGTGGTGGGACATTCTGAGCGACCTGAACGGTTTCACCATTGAGGTATTGGTAACTGGCCTGCTGTGGCTGCTGGCTCAATTCGCGTCTTTCCTCATTTATTGGGCCTATGTGTTCCAGAAAGTCATCCTCTACTTGGGTTACGCTCTCTCTCCGCTGCTGATCGGACTGATGGCAGTCAGGGAGCTTCGGTCTGTCGGGACCCGCTTTCTTCTAAACTTGGTTGGGGTACTCCTCTGGCCGTTGGGCTGGGCCGTGGCGGCTATCGTGACCCAAGGGATTCTGGATTTCATGACGGACCCGGCTTTCAAATTCTTTGATCCGACTTCGACCCTCTACGCGCTCCAATCAACCATCGGTCTGGGTTTGGTGGCGTTTTGGATTTTCTTCAGCACTGTCTCGGCCCCCATCGTCATCCAGAGGGTCTTTTCGGCAGGGGCATTGGCCGGCAGCCAGTTGGTAGCCGGCGCCTTCAGCGGGTTCCTCCAGACCGCCGCGACGACCGCCGGCGCCGCGGCAGTGGCATCATCCACAGGAATTCCCGCCGTCACGATGGGAGCCGCCGGAATGGCGGCGGTCTTGAGCACTCTTTCGACGGCGGCCGGCCACGGCAGCGCCGGTGCCATCATCATCGCTGGCAGTGGCCTTCCGCCCCGCAGCGCCCGCGGCCGGCCCGGCGATGACATAACGGGAGACAAGGCCGTCCGGGAGCTGATCGCCAAGGGACGCAGTCAATACTACTGACCATCGTGACCACCATTGAGCCAATCCGCAGGGAGACGAGCACTTCTGGGCCGGGAGCAGCGACCCAACCCAACAAGCGGAAGTTCGATCCCACTCAACTTTTCACGCAGCGGGACCGGCTGCCGTGGTTCTGGTTTCTAGTCGCCGTCCTGGTGACTGTGCTGGCCATCTTCGACCGCTACCATTTGGTCCGGCAGTTCAAGCATCGGGAACGCGTGGTGATCATCGATCCGGCGCAGACCTACTACATCAGTCCGCTATTGGAATTCCAGGAGGCCAAGGAACTTCATGCCCAGCAAGCCGAGTTGGCGACACTCGCCTTCCTCAACCGCAATCCGCGCGACTTCGATCAACCTCAGTTGCTGGCGCAGGTGTTTCTTAAAGCGGCGCTCAACAAGGCCAGAGAACTCCGCGTTCGAGAGGCCGCAGAGTTTCGCGCAAAACAGCTCCACCAGAAGCCCGAGATCGCGAAGATCGAGATCCTGGCCACTCGGGAGGAAGAGGTTCTGGTCACGGTCACCGGACAGGTGGTGCGCAATGGTATCTTCCAAGAGAAAGCCTTCTCCGAGGCGTTTGGCTTCAAGCTGAGCCTGCGATTGATCCGAAATCCGAACCTTGCCGCCAATGGCCGGTTTCCCATGGCGGTCAGTGACTTCAAATATGAGATCCTCAAGTAGCCTCGCCTTTCTCGCTGCCAGCGTTGCGCTCGCCGATCCGTCCGAGGCCATCCGGCGGGCCGAGCTCGATCACGAAGCCGTCATTCGGGTTCCCGTAGCCACCAACCGCGTCACTACGATCAGCTTTCCCGGCCCCATTGCCGCCATTGACGCCGCAGGTGTTTCTGCCGATCCGAAGGTGCCCGGAGCCTTTCAACTGGCTCACACCAAGGGCTCGTCGTTCCTGTCAGTTCGGGCGATGACCCGGCACGGCGCCGGCAACGTGAACATCCGGTGGAACCGGCGTACCTACGTCCTGGAGTTGGTGGAGACCAATGTCCCGATCCTGGCCTTGAATCTCGAAGCCCCAGTTTTGCCCATGGTGCCGGAGCCGGCACCGATGGTTTCTCCCACGCGGTTGCTGGCAATGCTGGACAAGGCCAAGGCGTTTCCGCTTCTCAAGCAGCAGCACCCGGATGCGGTGGCTCAGGTTGACGTCCGGACATTTCCGGACGCCGAGGCGGTGACCGACTTTTCGGACTACGAGATCCAAATCGTCGAAGTCTTCCGATTCAACGTGGAAGACACCCTGATCTTCCATGTCCGACTCCGGAACAAGTCGGACCTGGAAATCCGCTACCAGCCCGGATCGTTCGCGGTGCGGGTCGGGGACCGGCTCTACCCTCAGTCCATCAGCGATGCGCCAGGAGTCCTGCCGGCTCGCTCCGAGACCACCGTGTACTTCGCGGTGACCGGAACGCCCGATGGCGGTCGCAACGAACTCTCCCTGAAAAACGAGTTCACCGTGCTGGTGTCCCGGTTGTCGCCCGCTCCACCACCACTGCCTGCGGCAGTTCCGGAGTCAACTAACAGCCAACCCTCGTTCCAAAGCCCATGAACCCGACTACCCTCATCCAGTTCTTCAAGTCCAAGTCGGGAAAATTGCTCCTCTTCGGGCTGGTTTTCGGGGGTGGATTGATGGTCTTCGCAGTGCTTCGCGATAAACGCAGCGATGACGATCTCGATCTGCGACTGGAGTCCGCAACGAACCGCCTCGACCGCTCCCAAGTCGTCCAAACCGTGGAACGACCGATGGAAGTCTTTCGACCGCCACCGCCGAAGTCTGAACCCTCACGGCCGATGCCACCGGCCAACGCACCCTCAACTGGCGGACCCACGGTGGCGAAGGCTGAGCCTGAACCTTCGATTCCACCGATCAGCTTGTTCGGGGACTCCTCGGCCGGCGTGGTCGAGCCCAAAGCTCCGCCGGCCATCTATGCGCCGTTCGGACGACTGATTCCCTGCGAGACGGTCGTCACGGTGGACTCGGCCTCGATTCAAACACCGATCATCGGACTGATCACCGAAGACGTGTATCACCTGGGCAGACTGGTAATCCCGGCTGGCACCGAACTCCATGGTACCGCCCAGACCGACCGGGCGCGCGAACGCATCGCCAGCGGCAACGCATGGACGCTGGTCTGGCAAACCGGAGAAGAGCTTCGACTCAAGGGAATCGCTCTCGACCGCGAGTTCGCCGGTGATCAGGAGGGTTGGGGTATCACTGATGGAAGCGCCGGTCTCCGGGGCCGGCTCCTCAAGACGGACGACCTGGCGGAGATCAAACTCTTTGCGGCGACGTTGCTCAGTGGGGCCGCCAGCGCCCTGACCGAGCAACAACCGACCATTTTCGGCAATCTCGACAGCCGTTCGCTCAACAACGCTCCGCTGAAGGGAGCCCAGGACGTTTTGGAGGTGTACGCCAGGCGAATCCTGGATGCGATTGAGCGCGACGGCTTCTACGTCCGGGTGCCGAGCGGCAAACAGTTCTACCTGTACGTCCTTCAAACCATTGATCGTGCCGATGCCGGCGTAGGTGGATCCGGCGTCCCCTTTCCGGAGGAACTCGAAGCTGCTCCCACGATGACCAGTATCAGACGAACCCCAAAGCCCCCAATTGAACCATGAAATTCTCCATTCTATTCTGCCTGTTTCTTTTGCCTTCCTGCGCGTCGCGCTCCGTGCGGATCACCCCGTCCGTGGAGGTCCAGCAAGCGCCCCCGATGGCCGTGGAGTCTCTCCGCCGCCCAGAAGTTGTCCGAGAGTATCATGTCGGTCGTTATGTGGATCCGAACCATTCGGCCGTTATGCATGAACATCATCCGATCTATCGGTTGGAAGTCGGTGCGCAGTGGAACCTCCGACCAACCTCAGGATGCGTTGACGCCGTGTCGGAGAATGCCCCTTACACAGATGCTGCCTACTCGCCGCCTCCTTCGCATGACCTGATCACTGCCGAACTGAAGCGGCAGAAGAATGCCACGGAAACGGTAATGTGGGAGGCCACACGCCTGGCCCGCTCCTACGACGAGTTGCAGAAGGTGATCAAGGACATGGCGACCGTGGCGCGAAACCATTCGTCCATGACCGCTGCCTTCGGGCAGATCGATCAGCGGGTCGCCCGGATTGAGAACGAGTTTGAACAGCTTCTCGCACCCTCGCCTTCAACGGTGACCAACTCTCAAGTTTTCCAGATCGAGGAATCAGAGGTGCCTTGATTCCACAACGAATTTTGCCGGTGGGCCACGGGCTGTCGTTGAAAGGCAGCCGACAGCCCGGACCTCACCGGCAAGGACGGCGAAAGCCGTGAAAACACAACAAACACAAAATCACTATGAGCAAACTAAAATCCTCTGCGCCCAGCAGCGCTGGCGGTGCTGCCGCCCCCAACGATCAGCCCACCTACCGGTCCAATCCGGAGGTGGATGCCAAGATTGATGCCCACATCCGCGAGAACCCAAAATACTGGGCCTACGTTCAGGGCATGCCTCGCGAACGTCTGGAGCGAACGCTGGTGCTCGCCGAGGTGCGCCAAGTTGAGCGGCAACAGCGCATGCGCGAAGGCGTTCTCAAATCCATCAACCGCAGTCCTGAGCTAAAGCAGGCGTACGATACTCTGGTCAAGGACCTGCCGGAAGAGCAGCGGGAAGGGGTGATCGCTCAACTGGCACGTCAGGCCAAGAGAGTGGTGGCAAGAACCCAAGGGCAACAGCGCTCGGAGGGAGTGGCTGTCGGAGTCTAAGGGTCAGCCTCTGGGTGTGTCTCCCGGGTGGACTATGCAGTGCTACTTAAATGTTGCTACGCGGGAACCTCGGGCGCGCCCAGAGGATATCGAGCCAGAGAAATTTTCCGGCTATCGAATGAGAACTTCGTGAATTTTGCGGAGCGATGAGTATGCTTTCTCGGCTGAGCTAGGTGTCAACGTTGACAGCATCGTCATGGAATCGCCGGCACAACTTGTAATTCGCGTAACGGAGATCTTGGATCGCGTTATTGAGGATCATGGTCACCTGCTATTCCTGGTTGCGGTCTTCGTTGGCCTCGCAGTGATTATCTGGATTCTGGTTCGGCCGAGGCGGTCCGCCACCGGTCAAGTGCAAGTGGCCGTCGTCCTCGGAACCACCCGGGCGAAGCAGGATCCCGATTCGGAGCCCCACCCGCTCGACGATTCCCAGTTCCGATAGCGTCCTTGCCGGTCTGCCGTTCAACAACCCAGGGACGGCGGAACCGGCCTCTGGCCGTGTCCTCCCTTGAATCTGGAGGTACGCATGTACCGCAACTGCAACGTCATTGGACAGGCGGTCTCCCGCCTTCGCTACCAGCGCAATTGGACTCAGGACGAGTTGGTCGCCCGGCTTCAGGTGATCGGTTGTGACATGAGTCGGAACATCTTGGCGAACATTGAGACCCGCCGATCTGTCGCCACCGACAAGCAGATCGAATTTCTGGCCAAGGTCTTCGGGGTCGAAGTGGGACAACTTTTTCCGCCCCAGTCGCCGAAATCCAACAGCGTGCCAGTCGGGATCTGCACCCAGGCGGCGACCCGGAGACGAAACAGCACCACTGGATTCAGGCCTTCCGCTTGACTCTCGCGAGGATATCGTATGGCGCAACGCCGAAAGGTTGGCGATTCCGAGGATCAACTGGACCTGTTCCAATCTGCAAACCATGTCCGAATTAACCCAATACGGCCGGATGGCCGAGAGACACTGGCGCGAGTTCCTGCCCAAGATGGTGGCGGAGTTGGAGGCCAGCGGCCAGTTGCAGCAGAGGCTGCTGGAGGCGGAGGAGAAGACCAAGGACGAGATGGCGACGGTGCGCAGCCAGTTGATCCAGCAGGGGCAGCCTCCCGAACAAGCCCATCGCCAAGCCTGGGAGATGGTTCGGGAGAGATACGTGTTCCTGCCGCCGGAATCCTGACGACGCCTGCTGAGTCTGCCCCACCCAGAAGCGGCCATCGCGAGGAACCTCCCAGGAATCTCCAATGCCATCGGATCA
Source organism: Verrucomicrobiia bacterium (assembly GCA_019634635.1). NCBI lineage: Bacteria > Pseudomonadati > Verrucomicrobiota > Verrucomicrobiia > Verrucomicrobiia bacterium. Next base: position 34,517 of record JAHCBB010000011.1, on the reverse strand, counting down.
GCCCGGCGGATGAATTGGGCGCAGGCGGGCCACAGCAAAAATTTCTCCAGAACATCGCCGCCATCGAATTGGTTCGCCAACTGCAAACGGAAGGGCGGCCTGCGACCGAATCCGAAAAATCCATCCTGGTGAAATACACCGGCTGGGGCGCTTTTCCGCAGGCTTTCGACGCCGCCAACGACATCTGGGCGCCCGAGCGGGAGAAGCTTCGCGCGATTCTCTCCGACCAAGACTTCGAGCGCGTTCGTTCCACCACCCTCAACGCGCACTACACGTCGTCCGTCGTCGTCGCGGCGATGTACGCCGCCGTGGAGCGGTTTGGATTTGAAGGGGGGCGGATTCTTGAGCCGGCCTGCGGCACCGGCCACTTCATTGGGTTGATGCCGGAATCCGTGCTTCGGCGTTCGGCAATCACCGGGATCGAAATTGACCCCCTGACCGCCGGCATTGCCAAGGCGCTCTATCCAGACACCGATATTCGCCAGGAAGCCTTCGAGGCGAGCCGGCTGGCGCCTGGCTTCTACGATGTGGCCATCTCCAACGTACCGTTTGGTGACTACCCCGTGCATGACCCGCGCTGGAATCAGTTCCGCTTCCCGATCCACGACTACTTCTTCGCGGCGTCGCTAGAAAAAGTGCGTCCCGGCGGCCTGCTGCTGTTCGTAACGTCCAAGGGGACCCTGGACAAGATGGACTCGACGTTGCGGGAGTACCTCTCGAGCGAAGCGGATCTGCTCGGAGCCATCCGTCTGCCCAACGATGCTTTCAAGAAGAATGCCGGCACGCAGGTCACGACCGACATCGTGATGTTGCGCCGACTTCACCCTGGTGAACGCCCGGCGGACTCGACCTGGACGGCCCTGGACGAATACTCGAATTCGTCGGGGGAGACCCTTGCGATCAACCGGTACTTCGCCAGGCATCCCGAAATGATGCTCGGAGAGATGCGTTTGGAGCGTGGTCTCTATCGGGATAATGAGCCGGTCTTGGTGCCGGATGGGAGGGATTTGGGCGACGCGTTGGCGTCCGCAATCGCTCGGCTGCCGCAGGGCGTCTATCAAGCGCGTGACCAGCGCATCCCGCCGCCCGAGACCATCCGGCTCGATGCGGACGTGGACGGCGTCAAGCCGAACGCCTTCTGCATCCGCGATGGTGGAACCATCTGCATTCGCGAAGAGAACGGTCTTCGAGAGCTTCCAAACCTTCCGCCGGAAGCTCGCTCGCGACTCCGAGGACTCATCGAAGTCCGCGACGCGCTGCGGACTTGCCTGCGCACTCAGGCTGACGGAAGCCCCGAGGATCAGGTCATTGAGGCGCGGCGGAACTTGAATCTCGCCTACGACCGATTTGTCGGCCGGCACGGTCAGCTTGGGTCCCGCACAAACCAACGTGCCTTCGACGGTGATCCCGATCTGCCTCTCCTCCTATCGTTGGAACACTACGACGGCGCGAGCGGACGGGTGACCAAAGCGTCGGTATTTCGAGAACGCACCATTCACCGGCGCTCAACGGCGTTGAGCGCCGAAACGCCCAAGGAGGCCCTGCTGGTCTCGCTCAATGAAAAGGGCCGGGTGGATTTGGAACACATGGCTGACCTGCTACAGCGGCCTGTGGAAGAAGTGTCCTCGGATCTCCGAGGCCTCATTTTCCGAAATCCGCAATCCAACGAATGGGAGACCGACGACCAGTACCTGTCCGGCAACATTCGGGAGAAGCTGGAGATTGCGGAGGCAGCTTCCCTGGCGGACCCCCGTTTTGCCGGGAATGTCGCTGCGCTGAAGTCAGTGCTGCCGGTGGATCTCAAGCCCGCCGAGATCGATGTGCGCTTGGGGGCGTGCTGGTTGCCGGCGTCGGATTTGGAACAGTTCGGCCGGGAATTGTTGGGGGTCAACGAAGGGTTGGAGATCGGTCACGTTCCTGCGCTTGGCACATGGTTCCTGAATGCTGACTGGAGAGTGCGTCTTGCAACCTCGAACACCACCGACTGGGGGACCGACCGGTGTTCGGCCGTCCAACTGATCGAAGATGCCCTCAATCTCAAGACGCCCACGGTCTATGACTACGATGCAGACCAGAAAGCCACCGTGAACGCCCAGGCCACCGAGGCGGCCAGGGAAAAGCAGGAGCGCATCAAGGAGCGATTCAAGGAATGGATTTGGGCGGACGACGACCGTCGGGATCGCCTCTGCCGGCTGTACAACGATTCGTTCAATCACACCCGGGTTCGCACGTTCAATGGCGACCACCTCACGTTGCCGGGGGCCAGTGCCAGCATCACTCTGCAAGCGCATCAAAAGGCGGCGGTCTGGCGAATCCTCCAATCGCCCAACACGCTCCTCGCCCACGTCGTCGGAGCCGGAAAGACCTTCACCATGGTGGCTGCCGGAATGGAGGCGCGGCGCATGGGTTTGTCACGCAAACCGATGTTCGTCGTTCCCAACCACATGCTCGGCCAGTTTTCGACCGAACTCCTCGCCTTGTATCCGGGCGCGAACATCTTGGTTGCTGGGAAGGCCGATTTCGAGAGGACGAATCGGCGGAAGCTGTTCAGCCGGATCGCCACCGGAAACTGGGATGCCGTGATCGTGACCCATTCTGGATTCGAGCGGATCCCGGTTTCCAAGGAAGCACAGCAGCATTTCTTGGAAGAACAGTTGCACGATCTGGAGATGGTCAAGCGGCAGCACCCCGATTCGCGAGGCAGTCGCGTGGTCAAAGAGATCGAGAAGGCAAAGAAACGTCTCCACGTCCGATTGAAGGTGCTGGCTGCGGAGCAAAAGAAGGACAACACTTTGACCTTTGAGGAACTCGGCGTGGATCGCCTGTTCGTGGACGAGGCGCACTACTTCAAGAATCTCTTCTACGTGTCCAAGATGACCCGCGTGGCCGGCCTGCCTCAAACCGCCAGCGAGCGGGCCTTCGATATGCTGCTCAAGGTCCGGCATGTGCAGGCGATCAACCGGGGAGGAGGAGTGGTATTTGCCACTGGTACGCCCATCGCCAACAGCATGGCCGAGATGTTCACCATGCAGCGGTATCTTCAGCCCGAAGCGCTCAAGCGGCATGGCCTCGACCATTTCGATTCCTGGGCAGCCACCTTTGGCGAGCCCGTGACGGCCATGGAGTTGTCACCGGATGGCGCCGGCTACCGGCTGAACACACGCTTCGCCCGTTTCATCAACGTTCCCGAACTCATGCAGATGTTTCGGCAGGTGGCCGACGTACAAACTGCAGCGATGCTAAACCTGCCCCGGCCCAAGCTGGAAAACGACAAGCCGGAGATTCGTAATGCCCCGGCAACTCCGGCCATCAAGATGTTCGTGGCGCATCTCGCGGTCCGCGCCGAGGAATTGAAGACCAAGCGAGTGGACCCGCGCGATGACAACATGCTCAAGATCACTTCGGAAGGGCGGAAAGCGGCGTTGGATCTGCGCTTGGTCTTGCCCTGCGCCGATGATCCTCAAAGCAAGGTGAATCTCGCGGTCGAGAGTATCTGCCGGATCTGGCAGGCGACCCACCCCGAGCGGTCCGCACAATTGGTGTTTTGCGACCTCTCCACCCCGCAGGACGCGGGCTTTTCGGTCTATCGCGACATGGCCCAAAAGCTGGGCGGCCTTGGCATTCCTGCGGAAGAGATCGCCTTCATCCAGGACTTTGAGTCCGACGCCGCCAAACTGGGGCTGTTCCGTGACGTGCGAAGCGGCAAGGTCCGAATCCTTTTCGGCAGCACCCAGAAGATGGGTTCCGGGACCAATGTCCAGGAAAGGCTCATTGCCCTGCATCACCTGGATGCGCCCTGGCGGCCGGCGGACGTCGAACAACGCGAGGGTCGGATTCTCCGGCAGGGGAACAAGAACGCGGTCGTCCAGATCTACCGCTACGTCACGGGCGGTTCATTCGATGCCTACATGTGGCAAACCCTGGAAACGAAGGCGAAGTTCATCGCCCAGGTGATGTCCGGAGACACCACGGTCCGTCGGCTCGAAGACCTGGACTCCGCCGCCCTCACCTACGCCGAGGTTAAGGCCATCGCCTCCGGCAATCCGCTGGTGATCGAGAAGGCGCAAGTAGACGCCGAATTGATGCGTCTCACTCGGCTCCGATCTGCCCACAGCGAAGAACAGTATCGCATTCGCGGGGATCGGCGCCGGGCCGAGGAGGAAGCCGAGAGCACAGCCCGACGGTTGGCCAATTTGCGGCTGGACCTGGCCCAGCGACACGAGACTTCGGGCGAACAATTTTCCATGGAGATTGACGGTCAAACGCTCACCAACCGGGGGATCGCCGGCGAATTGCTCCTTCGGCATGCCGAGAAACTCAAAGGCCGCGCCTTCGAGGATGTTCCAATTGGGCGCTTCGCCGGCTTTAGGATTGCGCTGCACGCGAGCTTCGACGGGCAGCCTGAAATCCATGTCCACGGTCACAACTGCTACGCCGCCCGTGTCACCGATACTGCGTTGGGGACGATTCGTTCCTTGGAGGCGACGGTTCAAGGATTGGGGGAGCGGGGCGAGAAGTTGGAGCAAGACGGCCTCAGCCTTCGCCAACGCGCGACCGATCTCGCAGATCGAATCGGGGCCGCCTTCGAGTACGAAGACCACTTCCAGGAATTGAGGAAGCGTCAATCAGCGATTGCCGATCAACTCGACCTCACCAAGAACCAGGCGGCCACTCAGCTCGACGCTGCTTCGGGGACTCAACAGGCAGAGACGATCTCAGAGTCCTCCCCGGAATCTTTCAAGCAGACCCGCAGGGCGGCCATTCGTATCTGAAATCCGCTGGAGGATGCCCATTGTAGCCAGTCGGTACCGGCAGGACGCGGGACCACTGCCATTGGATCGGTGGTCATTCGGTAGTGCTCATGCCCGTCCGCGGTCGCGCCTCTGGTTGCTTCGCGCACCGCCGCGCCAGGGCCGCTCATCCGCGTCCCTGGCACGGCGCTGCTGAGGCTCCGCTGCCCGTCGGCGCAACCGCTCCCGGGAGTGTTTCGGCGGATCGGGAGTGCTCTCTCGGGGCGCGGTGAAGAGAGCACTCCCGCTCCTTCGGCACGAAACACATCACATGAGCACTACCGAAGACATCCTCACCGCACCGACCCAACCGCATTCGCTTCCCTCGCCGATGGGCCAAGCCATTGATGCAGCCACCGCACACGCCTACCGCACTCTGCGAACCCGAAATCATCCGCAGGAGTGGAAGCTGGTCTCGCTTCGGGATTGCCCGACTCCCACAGAAATCCAGGAATGCACTACACCGGCACAGGCGGCTGACTATTGGCGGCTGCATGTTCAGGCCAACCCATACTTCAATCCGGACGTCGAATTCTTCGTGGTGATCCTTTTGAACACCCGGATGCGCATCAAGGGACACGTCATCGTGGGTATGGGAATCATGGATTCGGTCTTGGTTCACCCCCGGGAAGTCTTCCGGGTGGCCATTGTGGCCGGTGCCTATGCAGTGATCGTCGCACACAATCATCCTGCCGGCGACCCATCCCCGTCTGATGCAGACATCAAGACCACCCGCGATCTCATTCGCGCAGGTCAATTGATCCGGATCCAAGTGATGGATCACATCATCATGGGCCAGCCCGCCCCGGATCGGATTCGTGGTTATTCCTCGTTGAAAGAACTGGGACTGTTCTATCAGTGAGAACGAATTGGTTGCCTTCAGCCACTGCTACCGGACTCCGGCTGCCTTGGGCAAAGGCCAATTCTTGATCTCCGCTCCTGCGCTATGCGCACCGCTTTGCTTCATCGCGCCTGCCTGCGGCGTATGCCTCAAAGACGACGCGGATCTCATCGCGCACCTGGCGGAAGACCGCGAGCTTCTCCTCCTCTGTCCCCAAGGCATGCGCCGGGTCGTCGAATGGCCAATGGTATCGGTTCACCTGGCCCGGGAACACCGGGCAAGTCTGATCCGCGTTCCCGCAGACCGTAATGACGGTTTCCACGGGCACCTCAAGGAACTCGTTCATGTGCTTAGACTTGTGTGCGGAGATATCCAATCCTATCTCGGCGGCGGCCTTCACCGCGAGCGGATGCACGTAGCCGGCGGGCTTTGATCCGGCACTGGCCACTCGGATTAAATCGCCAGCCGCGGCCCTCAGAATGCCTTCCGCAAGATGAGATCGGCAGGAATTGCCGGTGCAGAGAATGAGTGCGAGGGGTGGCTGGGAGTTCATCGGTATGTCTGCGAATTCGAGAAATGGGTCGCCGGTGGCTTCAAGGCGTCGTCGCACAGCGTCCGCGGCAACAGCCAGGTTCACGCACACCGGTGCAAAGTGGAATAGCCACCAGGGCTCCCAGGATTGGTGCAACGAGGTAGAGCCAAAGATGTTGCACCTGTCCGCTGACCACCGCCGGGGCCAATGAACGGGCTGGATTCATTGAAGCGCCGCAAATCGGTCCGGCGAACATCGCCTCCAGTCCGATCACCGCGCCGACGGCGATGCCCGCGGTGATGCCCTTTTCCTTCGCGCCGGTGGAAACATTCAAGATGACTAGCATCAGCAGGGCCGTGAGCACGAGTTCGAGCAGGAAGCTCTGGCCCGAAGAACCGGCCGGCAGCGTGGCGCCCAAGCGAGCATCCGACGGAAAGAGCAGGCGCAGCAGCCCGCTGGCCGCTAATGCACCAAGAATCTGTGCCACCACATAACCCGGTACCTCGCCCCACGCGAAGCGGCGCGCGGCGGCAAACGCCATGGTGACCGCGGGATTCAGGTGAGCACCCGACACGTCCCCGAAAGTGTAAATCATGGCCAGGACCACTAGGCCAAAGGTCAGGGCGATCCCAACGTGGCCAATGGTCCCGTCCGTGGCGCCATTGACCACGATGGCCCCGGTGCCGGCGAAGACGAGAGCGAACGTGCCAAGAAACTCAGCGAACCAGCGTTTCATGGATGCGACGCCGAGCGCACCGGTGGCAGAGCGCAGGCACAGTCGGAGTCCGCGGCGGCAGCGGGGCTCCGAGGAATCGCCTCGATGATGGTGCCGCGCCCGTCGAGTTCGAAGCGACAGCAGTCTTCCAGCAGGCGCTTCAGCTCGGTCCGGGCGCGCAACACGCGTGACTTCGCGGCCGACAACGATAGACCGGATCGCGCGGCGTACGACGCCTGGGTTAGCCCCTCCCATTCAGTGGCGAGCAGGGCGTCACGATGGTCGGTTGACAGTTGGTCAAGGAATCGACGAACGGCGGGACGAAGGTCCGGCAGAGCCGGTTCCACTTCGATCACCGGTTCGGGCAGGTCCGGCACCTCCGCGCCAGTGGCTCGTGCGCGGCGGAAGTGGCTGGCGACGGCATGGCGCGCGATTTGGTACACCCAAGCCTCAACACGCTCCGTGTCGCGCAGATCCGGCAGATGGCGATGCAGTTTTAGAAATACTTCCTGAAGCAGGTCATCCGCCGCCCCATGGTCCGTCACCCGGACGTGCAGGAACGCGCGCAGATCTTGCGCGAACTCGTCCCAGAGTTCTTCGACGGTCAACGACATCAATTGCAGCAGGAAGACGCGCAACACGCGACTAGAGCTCCCGGCTTCACGGCTTCAATCGTCGCAGAGACTACGTAATCCTCGGCGTTGCGGCCGGGAACCCAGTTTCGGATGAATTCGCGGCTGGCATCCTTGGGCCGGATACGAATGTCCGCGAAACCCGCCGCAGCCAGCATCATTTCCAATTCATCTACCCGGGACGCGCCGGCGACGCATCCGCAGAGGGCGGCCAGATCGGCCGCGATCTCCGGCGGGAGATCGGCCGTGCGGACAATGTCGGCAACCGCAAGCCGGCCGCCCGGCTTGAGCACTCGGAAAGCTTCACGAAACACCGCCGGCTGGTCGGGGGAGAGATTGATCACGCAATTGGAGATGACGACATCCACTGAATTCTCAGCGACGGGAAGCGCTTCGATGTGTCCGAAACGGAAGTCCAACTGGGTCATGCCTGATTTGGCGGCATTGGCCCAGGCCCGGGACAGCATCTCAGGTGTCATGTCCACTCCGATCACCCGGCCGGTCGAGCCCACAGCCCGAGCGGCCAGGAAGCAGTCGAAGCCAGCGCCGCTGCCCAGGTCCAGGACAATCTCGCCTGGCTTCAAGGCCGCGATGGCCTGGGGGTTGCCGCAACCAAGCCCCAGATCGGCGCCTGGCGGCAACGCGGCAATTTCGTCTGCCGAATAGCCGAGCGTGGACACCTCGGTGGCTGACGCACGGTCGCCGCAACCACCGGTTGAGCAGCAGTTCCCGTCCTCGGCCGCGCGGGCATAGTGTCGGCGGACCTCGTCTCGGACCCATTCAACCCGAGCGGTATCGGAAGAAATCGCGTTCATTCCTTGGGATTGACGCGAGCACTTTCAAAAGGATGCGCAAAATGATGCGGAGACTTTGCCCGCTTGGCCTTGGGATTCGGTCCCGTTTGCGTTGCGGTCGAAAATGTGTACCAGAGACACCGCCGGGTTGGAAAAATCAGCATCTTGAGAACTGCATGAACTCTGAACAGACCGAGTTCCTGAGTTGGAAGATCGCACCGGCGCGCCTTGACGCCCAACAAACCGCTTGGTTCCTCGGATTCGAATCTCACGAAGTCAGGATTCTTGCGGGCTCCGGGCTGCTCAAGCCGCTCGGCCATCCTGCCCGGAACAGTCCCAAGTTCTTCGCTACCGAAGTCCTCCAAAGCCTCCGACGCGACGAAAAATGGCTGGCGCGAGCGACCGATGCCATTGCCGCCTATTGGCGGCAAAGGAATGGTCGCCGACGCGTTGGAAATTGTCGTCGTGAACGATCCCCTGGGGTCGCTACGACGGCCGCAGGGCGCTTGGATCCTGAGGCGCTACTTCCGATGGCTGGGGCGACGGAAAGGCGATGACCTTCGATTCGGCCGCCTGCTTCTCGAAGCTCTCCAGGGACGGTAGCTTCACCTTGGCTTTCCGGGAGTACGACCGGTGGACGGCTTTGCTGTTGTGCCCTAGTGCCTCCTGGGCGAAGCGCTCCGGGTAGCCGCATTGCTTGGCCCGTTCGGCCCACGCGTAGCGATAGGAATGAAGGGTTACACCCTTGACGCCTACCCGACGGCAGATTCGGGTGAACTCGGTGGCGCGGTGCCCTGAGTTCATCGTGCGCAGTTTTGGGAAGAACGGACCCGTGGCAGGCAGGGTCCGCAGCACCTCCTCGACCTCAGGCCCGAAGTGGACCATCGAGATGGATCGGTTCTTCTGCCGTGCAAAGCTGATGACGCGAGCCCCCCAATCCACGTTTTCCGCGGCGAGGAAGGCGACGTCGGTCTGGGAGGCTCCCAGCAGCCAGCAGAGTTGGTAGAACGCGCGCCAGGTGGGATTGGGCTGATGATCAAGGATGGCCCGGTGCTCCTCGGCCGTGATCGCCCGCTTGTCGCGAAACTGGATCTTGGGCCAGTGCTTCTTGGGAATGAGGGGCCATGGCAGCCATCCCATGTCCAAGGCGAAATTGTGGACGCGACGGAGGAAGACGTTGGTCGAGACGGTGCCCGTCTCCATCACCTTGAGCAGATGCTCGGCCCGAGTTTCGAGGAGAGGCAGCTCACGGATCCCTTCAAAGGCCGGGTCCTTGAGCACGCTGATCCAGCGGTCGTGGGTGGTTCCGGATTTGGTCTTGGCGAGTTCCTCCAGGGGCACCTGCCAAGTGCGCTTGGTGGACGCTGGATCGGAGGCCGCCAAGTAGGCGCGGGCGATCTGGAGGTTGAGATGGGGCTGGCGGACGGCTTCGTTGCGGGTGGCCAGAAGCGTCTTGGCTTCAGCGCGGTCCCGGGTGCCCAAGCTCTCCTGTTTCCCGGTGTCTCCATCGTGGAGGTAGAACACGCCGGTTTTGGTGCGGCGGTAGAGGCGGAAACGATTTTTCATGGCTCGATTTCTTTCGAGTTCGAGCCTGTCAGTCCGTGGATCAGTGCGGGTGTCGCTGGTACACCCAACGCACGGCCTAGTGCGTCTCTGGCAAGGAGTGCCGGGGTAGTTCAGGGCTTACTCCCTAGGAGTTCCTGAGTAGCCATTTTGCTGGCACTTTTGCTGGCACTGGAGGTTCAGAATTTTTCTAACGCGCTGATTTTGAGCATGTTAGAACTGGAGGCGAGGGTCGGAATCGAACCGACGAATGGGGCTTTTGCAGAGCCCTGCCTTACCACTTGGCTACCCCGCCTGCGCAAAACGCCCGGGAAATAAACGGGGGGGCGTGGCCCGGGCAAGCTCCATTTGGAGGTTCCTGACGAAACGAACCATGGATCGGCACCGATGGTATCCCGATGCACGCCGGTTCGAAGGGTTCCGGTCGGTGCATCCCGGGGTCACGGCGCCGCACGCAGCCGCAGTGCCCGGATCTCGGCAAGATTGCCGCGTGGGACGCCTTCCGGGCGCAGCAGAAGTTGCTGGCGCCCGGGACCGAGTTGGAGCCGGCCTGCCGGCAGTTCCTCAAACCGATCGAATGCGCCCGTGGGATTCTCCGTGCCTGTAGACGATCTGCCGGGACCGTGGTGTTGCGACGTGCTGGCTGTCCGGGGGGTGCGGTCGCCCGTCCCCGCGGGGGGGCTTCCCGAGAGATTCCCCACTGGATGCCGCGATTCCCAAGCAAACCGACACGTCCTTTTGGCGCGCGGTGCCGGAGGGTTCCCGCTTGCGCGGACCCCGGGGGTGGCCATTCTCCGCGGCTCGTCATGCTTAAAGCCGGCATCGTCGGACTGCCCAACGTGGGCAAGTCCACCCTTTTCAACGCCGTCACCCGCACCCGCAAGGCGCAGGCGGCCAACTATCCGTTCTGCACCATTGACCCCAACGTGGGGGTGGTGACGGTGCCGGACGACCGGTTGGTGGTGCTGCAGCAGATTGCGCGCACGAACGTGGTCATCCCGGCGGCCATTGAGTTTGTGGACATTGCCGGCCTGGTGAAGGGGGCCAGCGCGGGCGAGGGGTTGGGGAACAAGTTCCTGAGCCACATCCGGGAGGTGGACGCAATCGTCCAGGTGGTCCGCTGCTTTGAGGATCCAGACATCCATCATGTGGCGGGATCGGTGGACCCGGTGCGCGACATCGAGACGATCACCACGGAACTGGTGCTGGCCGACCTGGAGAGCGTGAACAAACGGTTGGAGCGTGTGGCCAAGGACGCCAAGCGTGGGGACAAGGCGGCACAGGCGGAGCAGGGGGTGCTGCAGAAACTGCAGCCGCACCTCGATGCCGGACGGCCCGCGCTGACCCTCGAACTGGCGGCAGAGGAGAAGGCCGTGTCGCGGCAGTTCTGGCTGATGACGGACAAGCCCACGATCTTTGCCTGCAATGTCCGGGAGGGCGACCTGGCCACGGCCGACGACAACCCGCATGTGCGCCGGGTGCGCGACTACGCCCGGAGCCATCTGGCGTGCGAGGCGGTTGTGATTTCCGCGCAGATCGAGAGCGACCTGGTGGATCTCTCCCCGGAGGAGGCGGCGGCGTTCCTGGCCGAACTGGGGGTCCGCGAATCCGGTGTCGGGGCCCTGATCCGCGCAACCTATCATCTGCTCGGCCTGCGGACCTACTTCACGGCCGGCGAGAAGGAGGTCCGTGCTTGGACCATCCATTCCGGCGACACCGCGCCCAAGGCAGCCGGGGTCATCCACACCGACTTCGAGCGCGGCTTCATCAAGGCCGAGACCGTGGCCTACGCCGACCTCGTCGCGTGCGGCTCGGTGGCGGCGGCCCGGGAGAAGGGGCTGTATCGGATGGAGGGCAAGGAGTACGTGGTGCAGGACGGCGACGTCCTGTTGTTCAAGTTCAATGTCTAGCGGTGCAACCCTCTCATGGAGAACTGGTTGAGAGACGCCGCGAGCCGCGCCCGGGGATGGGCTACTGAAAAGTAAGTCTTGCCCGGGCGGAAACGCGGCGGCTACACGTCCGCTCGATCTTGCCTATGGGTAAGTCCCTGATCATCGCCGAGAAGCCGTCTGTGGCTTCGGACATCGCGAAGGCCCTTGGGGGTCTCGCGAAGGACAAATCCGGCGAGTTCTTCGAGGGCGACGCGTATGTGGTGTCGTCGGCGGTGGGCCATCTGCTGGAGCTGATCGTCCCGGAGGAGTTTGAGATCCGGAAGGGCAAATGGTCCTTTGCCACGCTGCCGCACATCCCGCCCCGGTTTGCCTTGAAGCCGATTGAGCGGAGCGAGAACCGGCTGAAGGTGCTGGCGCGGCTGCTGAAGCGGAAGGATGTCACCGCGGTCGTCAACGCCTGCGATGCCGGCCGCGAGGGCGAGCTCATCTTCCGCAACATCATGGCCTACACCGGGGCGCGTCAGCCGGTGCAGCGGCTGTGGCTGCAGTCCATGACTCCAGCCGCCATCCGGGAGGGGTTCCGGCAGTTGCGGACCGATGCGCAGATGCGTCCGCTGGCCGACGCGTCGGTCTGCCGGTCGGAGGCCGACTGGCTGGTGGGCATCAATGGCACCCGGGCGATGACCGCCTTCAACTCGAAGACCGGCGGGTTTCACCTCACCACCGTGGGAAGGGTCCAGACGCCCACCCTGGCGATTGTCGTGGAGCGGGAGGAGCGGATCCGGCGGTTTGTCCCGCGTGATTTTTGGGAGGTGGTGGGCACCTTCGAAGGAGCCCGTGGCGAATACACGGGCCGGTGGGTTGACGAGAAATTCGCCAAGGGGGACGACAAGGATCCCGACCTGAAGCCTGAGCGGCTCTGGGACCGGGCCCGCGCGGAGGCCATCCGGGACCGCTGCCTTGGGAGGCCGGGGGTGGTCACCGAGGAGAGCAAGCCCAGCACCTCGCTGTCCCCGCTGCTGTATGACCTGACCAGCCTGCAGCGCGAGGCGAACGGACGCTTCGGGTTCAGCGCCAAGAACACGCTCGCGCTGGCCCAGGCCCTGTATGAGAAGCACAAGGTGCTGACCTATCCGCGCACCGACTCGCGGGCCCTGCCGGAGGACTACGTGGCGACCGTGCGCCAGACGTTGGGGTCGTTGGAGGGCACCGCCTACGGGGCTTTTGCTGCGAAGATCCTGTCGGAGGGCTGGGTGCGCCCGAACCGTCGTATTTTCAACAACGCGAAGGTCAGCGACCACTTTGCCATCATTCCCACGGGAGTGACTCCCAAGGGCCTGAGCGAGCCCGAGCAAAAGCTGTACGACCTGGTGACGCGGCGTTTCCTTGCGGTGTTTTTCCCGGCGGCCGAGTTTCTGGAGACGGTGCGCATCACGCGGGTGGAGGGCGAGCCGTTCAAGAGCACGGGCAAGGTGTTGGTCAAGCCCGGCTGGCTGGAGGTGTACGGGAAAGAGGCCGACACCGATGAATCGCCCACGCTGGCGCCGGTGGACCAGGGGGAGCAGGTGGCGACGACCGGAATCGAGGTGAAGGCGAGCGTCACCAAGCCGCCCGCCCGGTACACCGAGGCGACCCTGCTGTCGGCGATGGAGGGGGCGGGGAAGCTGGTGGATGATGAGGAGTTGCGCGAGGCGATGAGCGAGCGGGGCCTGGGCACTCCGGCGACGCGGGCGGCGATCATCGAGGGGTTGCTTTCGGAGCAGTACCTCCACCGGCAGCAGCGCGAGCTGGTGCCGACGGCCAAGGCCTTCTCGCTGATCACCCTGCTCAATGGCCTGGGTGTCGAGACGCTCACCAAGCCGGAACTCACCGGCAACTGGGAGTACCAGCTCAAGCAGATGGAGCGCGACCAGTTGCGCCGGGAGGATTTCATGGCGGAGATCCGCCGCCTCACCGAGAGCATTGTTTCCAAGGCCAAGCAGTACGAGCACGACACGATTCCCGGCGATTTCGGGGTTCTGGCAACCCCGTGCCCGAAATGCGGCGGGGAGGTGCACGAGACCTACAAGAAGTTCCAGTGCCAGCAGTGCGATTTTGCGCTGTGGAAGATCACCGCGGGACGCCAGTTCGAGCCGGCCGAGATCGAGGCGCTGATTCGCGACCGCCAGGTGGGGCCCCTGCAGGGCTTCCGCAGCAAACAGGGTTTCCCCTTCGCCGCCCTGATCCGGCTCACCCCGGAATTCGAGGCGAAGTTCGATTTTGGTGAGGACTCGCGTCCGGAGTCGGGCGATCCGGTGGACTTCACCGGGAAGGAGCCGGTCGGCAAGTGCCCGAAGTGCGGCGCCCGGGTGTTCGAGCACGGCATGAACTACGTGTGCGAGAAGCTGGTGGACGCCACCCGGACGTGCGACTTCAAGACGGGCGCCATCATCCTTCAGCAGGCGGTGGACCGCGTCCAGGCCGCCAAGCTGCTCTCGGAGGGGCGGACCGACCTGCTGAAGGGGTTCGTGTCCAAGAAGACCGGAAGGAAGTTCGAGGCCTACCTGAAGTATGCCGATGGCAAGGTCGGGTTCGAATTTGCGCCGCGGGAGCGGAAGGGGCCGGTCCGCGGGGCGAAAGGGACGACCAAGGAGGCGGCACCACCCGTGGACTTCACCGGGCTTGAGTCCCTGGGAAAATGTCCGAAGTGCGGCGGAGCGGTGTTTGAGGGCCCGGACAGCTACCTGTGCGAACGGAGCCAGGCCGCGACACGGAAGTGCACGTTCCACATCGGGCGGGTCATCCTGCAGCAGCCGGTGACGCGCGAACAGGCGATCAAGCTGCTGGCCACCGGGCGCTCGGACCTCCTCACCGAGTTTGTGAGCAAGTCCGGCAAGCCGTTTCCGGCGCATCTGGTGCTCGGCGACACCGGAAAGGTGGAGTTTGATTTCCCACCGCGGTGAGGCGGCGGCGGGCATCCGCGCGGTGCCGACCACTTCGCGACGGGATCCCGCACCGCTGCGATGGCGATGCCTTGCGAGGTTCCATGACCATCTTCCGCACTTGAGGACGGATTCGCTTCCCAGTGGCGTCGGACCTTCGGCATTCCTGAATCGAATCGGGAGGGTGGTTCTGGTCTGCTGGTTCCGTGACCGAGTTTGAGCTCATCCGACGGCTCATCCCGATGCTGCCGTCGAACGATGGCGTCGTGGTGGGCGCCGGGGACGACTGCGCGGTGCTGGAGCTGGGCGCGCCGGACGCGCAGACGCTCCTGAAAACTGATGCGGTGGTCGAGGGGGTCCATTTCCGGTCCGGCACCGAGCCGGAGCGTGTGGGCCACAAGGCGCTGGCGCGGTGTCTGAGCGATGTGGCGGCGATGGGTGGAACGGCGACCGCGGCCGTGGTCACCCTCGGGCTGCCATCCGGATTCGAACCGGAACGGGTGCTTGGCCTTTACCGCGGCATGCAACGGCTCGCGGTGCGTCATCGCGTGGCGATCGTCGGGGGTGAGACGACGACCAATCCCGGGGGATTGCTGGTGAACGTGGCGTTGGTGGGGTCGGTGTCCCGGGGCCGGGCCCTCCTGCGCTCCGGGGCGCGCCCCGGGGATGCCTTGTTCGTGACCGGCGAGCTGGGCGGCTCAATCGAAGGCCATCACCTGGATTTTGAGCCGCGGCTGGAGGAGGGCCGCTGGTTGGCGGCCAGTGGACGGGTGCACGCGCTCATGGATGTCAGTGACGGCCTGGCAGGTGACCTCGCCAAACTGCTCGCGGCGAGCGGCGAACTCGGCGCGGAGATCCGGCAGTCGTCCCTGCCCATCCGCCGCGCGGCCCGGCTGCGGGCACGGGCCGGGGATCGGGTGCGTCCCCCGGTGCTGGCGGCCCTCACCGACGGCGAGGATTTTGAACTGTTGTTCGCCACCGCCGCCGCGGATGCCGTCGGCGTGCAGGATGCCTGGAGGGCCGCTTTTCCGGGGACGCGCCTGACCTGCATCGGCAAGGTGACCCCGGGCCCCGGACAATTGCTGCGCACCCCGCAAGGACTGCGTCCGATGCCCGTGCGTGGGTACGAACATTTCCAGGTGAATGGATCATGACCTCCTGGCCCCGTGTGCGGCGGCGGTTCCCGGCGGGATGGATGCTTCCCTCCATCCGGGCGGCCCGCCACGCTGCCGGCGGATGCCGGTGACGGTGACACGGACGGTTCGGGAGACCGAGGCGCTGGGGGAGCGCCTCGGGCGGCTTGCGCGAGCCGGTGAGGTGTACGGGCTTTGCGGGGACCTGGGTGCGGGCAAGACGGCGTGGGTGCGGGGATTTGCCCGGGGCCTGGGGTTCACCGGCCGGGTCCATTCCCCGACGTTTTCCCTCGTGAACGAATACTCCGGAGGACGCCTGCCCGTGCATCATCTCGACCTCTACCGGCTGTCGGGTCCGGCCGAGGTGCTGAGTGCCGGTCTGGAGGAATTCCTCGCCGAGCCCGACGGCGTCAGCGTGGTGGAATGGGTGGAACGTTGGATCACCGGTTCGGCGGCGGTCGGGTCCGGCGTCCGGTGGATCCGTTTCCTCGCCCTGGATGAAACCACCCGGGAGATCGTGCATGACGATCCTGGCGCTTGAATTTTCGTCCGACCGTCGCGGTGTGGCTGTTGCGACGGAGGGCTGCGTGCTGTCGGAAGTCGTGCATGAGGGGACCCGCGGGACTCCGGTGTTTGGGTTGATCACGCGGGTGCTCGAACAGGCGGGTGTCGGGCGGGGTTCCGTGGACGCTCTGGCGGTGGGGTTGGGCCCGGGCAGCCACACCGGGGTCCGTCTGGCCATTTCCGTCGCGCAGGGATGGCAACTGGCGACCGGCATTCCGGTGGTTGGCGTGGGCAGCCTGGAGGTGCTCGCCAGCGGCGTGGCGACGGAGGGCGACGTGCTGCTGGCGGTGAATTCCCAGCGCGGCGAGTTCACCGTAGTCGAGGCGCGGGATGGGGTCCTGATCGGAGGCCTCCGGTTGCTGCCCGTGGACGCGCTCGCCGACCGGATTCGCAGCGGGGGCATGGTGGCGGGGCCGGATCTGCCGGCGGCGCTTGCGGGCGGCAGGGTGCGACACCCATCGGCGGCGATCCTTGCCCGGCTTGCCATCGGGCGTGCGCCGACGCCCGCGGAGGCCCTGGCCCCGGTTCATCTGCGGGAGGCGGCGTTCGCCAAGGTGCGTCCGCGGACGCCCTCCGCGGGCGCTGCCGGCGCGGGGGGCTGAGGAGTTCGCCATTGCCCTGCAGGGGTGGAGGGGCTAGCCGGGGGGCGTGCATCCGGAGTTTCAACAGTCGTCGGGCCGCCTTTCCACCCGCCCGCGCTTCCGCGCGCCGTCGTCGCCGCCCCCTCCGGTGGACCGCTCCGGCTGGCGGCGACCATGGGTTCAGCTCAAGAACCCGGCATTCCGTCCCGTGGTGTATCCGGCAATGATCCGGGAGGCGTCGGAAGATGCCACTCCGGGTGCGCTCGTGCATGTCCATGACCGGATGGGAGCGGTATTCGGTGTGGGGTTATGGAACCCGCACGCCCGGGTGCCGCTGCGCATGGTGTCCCGGGGAACGGACGGCGCGACCGAGGGCCTGCTGGAGCGGTTGCTGGACCGCGCTGTGGATCTGCGCCTGGAGTGGCTCCGGCTGCCGGAGGCAACGGACGCCTTCCGGGTGGTCAACTCGGACGGCGACGGCCTTGGGGGTCTGATCGTGGACCGGTATGCCGACGTGCTGAGCGTCCAGGTCCACAGCCTGGGCATCGCCCAGCGGGTCGCCTCCTGGGTGCCCCGGTTGCACGCGCGGCTGGGGACGCGCCGCGTGGTGTATGAGGTGGATCCGGTGATCGCCCGGCAGGAGCGCATCCCGGCGTCACTGCTGCCCTCCGATGCCGTCCCTCCGGTGAAGATCCAGGAACAGGGCGTCCGGCACGAGGTGGACTTTTCGACGGGGCACAAGACCGGGTTCTTCTGCGACCAGCGCGACAACCGCCGGCGGCTTGCGGCGCTGACCGCGGGACGACGGGTGCTGGACCTGTGCTGTTACACGGGCGGCTTTGCGTTGGCGGCACGGGTGGCGGGTGGCGCGGCGGCGGTGACGGGTGTGGATCTTGACGAGCGGGCGGTGGCGCAGGCACGCCGCAATGCGAACTTGAACGGGGTGCGGGTGGACTGGGTGCATTGCGATGCGTTCAGCTATGCGCGGCAGATGCGCAAGGACGGCCGCCGGTTTGACGTCGTCATCCTGGACCCGCCGAAACTGCTGGGCGCCGACCTCGACGAGGCCGAGGGGCTGCGCCGCTATGAGGATCTGAACATCCTGGGCGCCTCCATCACGGAGCCGGGCGGCCTGCTGGTGACGTGCTCGTGCTCCGGCCAGCTGTCCGCGGAAGCCTTTGAGCAACTGGTGGTCCGCGGGGTGCATCGGTTGGACCGCACGCTGCAGATCCTGGACCACACCGGCCCCGGGGCTGACCACCCGGTGATGTCCAGCTTTCCCGAGGGACGCTATCTGAAGGTTCTCTGGGGCCGGGTGTTGGCGGCGTAGCCGTGCCGTCGGCGATTGGCGGCGCCGCCCGGGGTTTCTGGCCGGTGATGTGCGTCGGCTGAACCCGCTGCGGCGATTTTCGGACGATCGAATCGTCACGCCGGACGCGAAGGACGCCGGACGTGGCGGAGGGGGGATATCGCGCACGCGCTCAACGCATCCGGCCGGGTCCCTGCCGGGCCGACCGCGAGCCTGCAGATGAGCCGGGCCTTGTTGCCGGGGCGAAAGCGCGGTACGTACCCGCGGAGCTCCTGAATTTGCCGGCCTCCGAAGTGGGCGGGTGTTCGGAGTTCTGGAACCGGTTCTGAGCGCCGATGAATTTTCTCAAGTCATGCCTGCTGTTGTTGATGGCCTGGAACGTCCTCGGGCAGAGCGGCGACCGTGCCGGAGAAGCGCAGGCCGACGTGGTCCCGCCGGACCGCATCCCTGCCGCGCCGGTGCTCGATCCGTGGGCGGCGCAACAGGCCTTCCGTCTGCCGCCCGGCTTCGGCGTTGAACTGGTCGCCGCGGAGCCCCTCGTGCGCTCGCCGGTGGCGATGCAGTTTGACCTCCGGGGGCGGCTGTGGGTTGTAGAGATGACGGGATACATGAACGACGCGGAGGGTTCGACGGAGTCGGAGCCCAGTGGTTCGGTGGTGATCCTGGAGGATGTGGACGGCGATGGCCGGATGGACCGGCGGACCGTGTTCCTCGACGGCCTGGTGATGCCCCGGGCGCTGATGCTCACCGGGGATGGCGTCGTGGTCGCCGAGCCACCACGGCTGTGGTTCGTGCGGGACACCGACGGCGACGGCCGGGCCGACGAGCGGGTCGAGATTGCCTCGGATTATGCGACGCAGAACGACCCGGCCTTGGGCGACAAGTCCAATCCCGAACATGCGAGCAACGGGCTGCTTTGGGCCCGGGACAACTGGGTGTACTCGGCCAACCACACCGGGCGCATGCGGTGGAACGGCAGCCCGACGAACTGGATCTTCGGCCCGACCCAGTTCCGAGGGCAGTGGGGCCTGACCCAGGACGATCGCGGACGCCTGTACTTCAACTCCAATTCCGACCAGATCCGGGCGGAGCTGGTTCCCGACGCCTATTTCGCCCGCAATCGGAATCTCCGGTCCCCGTTCGGGGCCAATGTGCCTCTTTCCAAGGACCAGCGGGTGTGGACTTCGCGGGTGAATCCGGGCGTGAACCGGGGGTACCAGGCGGGGCAGCTCACGCCCGAGGGGCACCTGGCCTCGTTCACGGGAGCCTGCGGGCCGGTGGTGTACCGGGGCGACCAGTTTGGCCCGGAATTTCCTGGCGATGTCTTTCTGTGCGAGCCGACAGGCAACTTCATCCGCCGCAACCGGATTTTCAACCATCACGGCCTGCTGACGGCCACGAATGCCTATGACGCGTCGGAGTTTCTCTCTTCGTCGGATGAGCGGTTTCGTCCGGTCAACCTCTACAACGGCCCCGATGGGGCCTTGTATGTGCTTGACCTCCACCGGGGACTGATCCAGCACCGGATCTACCTGACGAGCTATCTGCGCCGGCAACTGGAGTCGAGGGACCTGATGACGCCGGTGGACCACGGGCGCATCTGGCGGATCGTGAACACGAACCGGCCTCCCGGAAGGGTCCGCCCCTTGTCCGACCCGCCCACCACGGCGGAGCTCGTGGGTCGGATCACGGATCCCAACGGCTTCTGGAGGGATGCCGTCCAGCAGCGGCTGGTGGAACGTGCGGATCCGGCGGCGACGCCCCTGCTCCGGGAGTTGATCCGGACCAATGTCACCTCCGCGCCGGGCCGTTTGGCGGCGCTGTGGACCCTCGAAGGGCTGGGCGCCCTGGACCTGCCGACGATCGAGGTGGCGTTGGGGGATGGTGATGGGATGGTGCGATCGGCGGCGCTGCGGTTGACGGAGCGATTCCTGGACGGCCCGGAGCGCGAGACGGCGTTGAACCTGATTTACCGCCGGGCCGGCTTCATTCCCGCGGAGGAGCAACTGCAGCTCATGCTGACCCTGGGCGCGGTGGGCACGCCGACGGCCGACGCCATTCTGAGAGCTCTGCTGATGAACACGGCGCCCGACGCGCTGCGGGTGCATGCGGCGTTGAGCGGCATTGGGGGCCGCGAACTGGAGTTTCTGGCGGCGCTGCTGGCGGATCCCAACTGCAGCACGGTCAAGGACGGTCATGTGGCCCTGCTGAGCGGGCTCGCACGCTGCATCACCCATGAGGCCGACCCGGTGCGGGTGGCCCGGTTGCTGGCGTTGACGTCCGGATGCGGCGCGGGCGACTGGCAGCAGCGGGCGCTGCTGGACGGAATGGTGGCAACCCTTCCCGCGCCGCCGCGGCCGGGGCATCCCCCCCCGCTGATCACGCCGATTGTCTTTGAAGCGGAACCGCCGGGCCTTTCCCGGCTGCGCACCGTGGACGACCCGGATGTCCACAACCGGCTGGCGCGTCTGGACGTCCTGCTGGTCTGGCCGGAGAAACCCGGGTACGAGGCGCCGGTGGCCGTGGCATCGCTGGAAGGGGCCGAGCAGGAAAGCTTTGAGCGGGGTCGGGAGCTGTACCCGGTGGTGTGCGGGGCCTGTCACCAGCCGCATGGGCTTGGGCAGGAGGGCCTTGCGCCACCACTGGCCTCGTCGGAGTGGACCACCGGCAGCGAGCAGCGATTGATCCGCATTGCCCTGCACGGTGTCCGGGATGCGATGACGGTGAACGGAACGGTTTGGAACCTGGCCATGCCGGCCTTCGTCGGGGCGCTGGAGGACGCCCAGATCGCGGATCTGCTGACCTACATCCGGCGCGCCTGGGGCCATGCGGCATCCCCGGTATCGGTCGGTGCGGTGACGGCGGTTCGCGAAGCCCATGCCGAGCGCGAGGATGCCTGGACCGAGGCGGAGCTGCTGGCGGTGCCTTGAAGGCGCCTTGCGGTGGTTCCTGTTGGTCCGTCCGAGGACCGTTTCAGGGCGGGCAAGGTGACCGGAGGAACAATTCCTTGTTGACCTTGGACGGGGGGTGAGACGAGAAAATACGACACTGCGTCACGCACTGTCCGAAATTACCCGTCATGCCAAGAGGTTCCCGCCTGTCCCGCTCCGGTACCCGTCCGGTCGCTGCCAACACGAAGTACGATGCCCACCACAAGGTGCTCAACACGACCTATGGATCCTTCGCGGACCTGCGGCGTGAGCTGTCCGATTCCAAGGAGAAGGTTGCCGAGCGCGAGGGCGTGCTGAAGCAGCTGGGCGCGTGCGCGGATCCGCAGCGGTCCTATCTGCTGTTTGACGACTACCTGGAAAAGCTTGCGTTGCGCCGGGGGGACTTCGGGGTGACGGACTGGTGGAACCGGATCCAGTCGGCCACGGGACGCGCGCGGCTGGAGGAGGTGGCGATGCTCTTTTTGCGCGCGAACCGGTCGCTGCCGACGGAGCTGATGCCCTTTGCGAATTTCGAGCGGTTCCAGGAGGTCGAGCAGTCGGAGAAGGAGACCCAGTTTGTCCAGGAGCTGGAAAACTGGCTGCTGCCCTCGACGCACACCCATCTCGACGCACCCAAGGCGGCGCTGCGGATCCTCTGCGAGCCGCGCCGGGTGACCGACGGGCTCAACCAATGGCGTCTCGGGGTCACGTTCCTGCTGTTCCGGTCGCGCTCGGGGGAGAAGGAGCGGTTTCTCGCCGATTTATGCGAGCTGCGGACCCGGGCTGCGCACGAGGCGGAGCTGTTTCCGGCGGATGACTGGGCGGTCATTGACTGGCTGCATGCAAACTGGTCGGACCGCGTGGGGGACGGTGAACTGCTGGTGCTGGAAGGCTCGGACCTGCTGACCTGGCTGGCCACGTGGGCGCACGGATCCCGGCTGGAGCTGACCGGGCAGGCCACGAGCCTCCAGTTCCACGGCCAGATTGCGGAATTGAAGCCGCATCTGGAGACCATTGACGACGAGCTGAGCTTCACCCACCTGCTGGCGCTTCCGGACGGGCAGACGCGTCCGTTGTCGGAGTGCCGGTTCTTCGTGGGGCAGCCGGTGCTGGTGCTGGTGGAGAACGAATTTCACATCCTGCGCAATGCGCCGCCGCCCTCGCTGTTGGGCCCGTGGGCCCAGCGGCCGGTGCTGCCGGTGAAGAAGCTGTCGCACCGGCTCCTCACCGAGTTGAGGAAATCGCAGACCCATCGTCCCGCCCGCGGGACCAACGGGCACAACGGGCATGGCCCCGAGATGTCGGTGCCGGCGGTGGAGGTGGACTGGAGCCAGTTGTGCATCACGCATCCGGCGCGTCCCCGGTTTGTTTTTGAACTGGCCGACGAGGTGGTGCGGCTCCGGCTGATGGCGGTGAGCGATCTGGACGGTTCGGACTGGCAATGGAACGGCCACGAGTGGGCCCGGGTGACGCCCCACAAGAACGGCCAGGCCGACCGGCCCGAGGTGATTGACGATCCCCGGATTGCCGCGGCGATCGGCTGGCTGCAGCAGCTCGACTGGTTCACCCCCGATCCCGGACTGTGGGTGGGCGATGCCAACGAATTGTTCCTGAGTGCGCTGGCCGCGGCCTGGCCGGACAAACCGCGGGAGGCCGAGTACCTCGGCAATCCGGGGTTCCAGCGGCTTTTCCTCAACCGCCGCCTCGTGAAGCCGAAGCTGGTCCTGAAGGGCTCGGGCATTGACTGGTTGAGCGTCAGCGCGGAATGGGAGGCCGAGGGGATGCGATTGAGCCATGCGGACCTGCAGCGGCTGGCCGCCGCGACCACCCGGTTTGTGAAGCTTCCGGACGGGGGATGGGTCGAGGTGGATGTGGATGCCAATCGCAAGGCCCACGAAACCGCCGCAACCCTGGGGCTCGAGGGCCTCAGTGCCGATGCGCAAAAGGCCTCCCTGCTGCATGCCACCCAGCTCGATGAGGCTACGATCGCCGAGCTCGGAACGGAGAAAGCCGTGGCGCAGCTACGCGAAAAGCTGGCGAACTTCAAGGGGGTCCCCGACACGCGACTGCCCGAGGCCATCCAGGCGGAACTCCGCCCCTACCAGTTCGAGGGATTCAACTTCCTCGCCAACCTGTCGCGTCTCAAGCTTGGCGGCATCCTGGCCGACGACATGGGCCTCGGGAAGACGCTCCAGACGCTCGTCTGGCTGACCTGGTTGCACGAACAGCACCGCAAGGACCGCAAGCCTTCGCTGGTGCTCTGTCCGGCGTCCGTGCTGCACAACTGGCGCCGCGAGGCGGAGAAGTTCACGCCCCATTTCAAGGTGCTGGTGCTCCAGTCCGGCCAGGCCCGGCATGTCCTGCGGCGTCAGATCCCGGAGCACGACATCGTGGTCACCAATTATGCGATCCTCCGGCGCGACCTCGAAGAGCTGCAGAAGTTCGAGTTCCGCGCCCTCGTGCTCGACGAGGCCCAGTTCATCAAGAATCCCAACGCGCAGGTGACCCTGGCCGTGAAGGAGATCGGGTCCGGACAGCGCCTGGCCCTCACCGGCACGCCGCTGGAGAACCGGCTGCTCGATCTTTGGTCCATCGTGGATTTCATCCAGCCCGGCTATCTGGGCAACCAGACCCATTTTCACGAGACCTACGAGCCCAAGGGCGACGGACCTGAATGGGAGGCCGGAACCGCCCGGCGCCGGCTCAGTGCGCGGCTGCGTCCGCTCATGCTCCGTCGTCTCAAGAAGCAGGTTGCCAAGGATCTGCCGGACCGCATTGAGGAGCGCCGCGACTGCGATCTGGGCGAGGAGCAGCGCAAACTCTACCTGGCCGAGTTGCGCCGCAGTCGTGAGCAGGTGATGAAGGCGTTGCAGGAGAAGGGGGTCGCCAAGTCCAAGATGCACGTGCTCGCGGCGCTCACCCGGCTGCGCCAGATCTGCTGTCATCCGAAGCTGGTCGGCAACGACAGCGCCAGTGGCAAGACCGACACGTTGTTCGAACTGCTGGAGCCCATTCTTCAGTCGGGCAACAAGGTCCTGCTGTTCTCGCAGTTTGTGGAGATGCTCAAGCTGCTCGAGGCCGCCTGCCGCGAGCGGGGCATCCGCACCCACACGCTCACCGGGGAGACCAAGGACCGTCAGGAGGTGGTCAACGCCTTCCAGGCCGAAAGCGATTCCTGCGTCTTCCTGCTGTCGCTGCGCGCGGCGGGGACCGGGCTCAACCTCACGACGGCCAGCTATGTGGTGCTCTATGACCCGTGGTGGAATCCGGCGGTCGAGGCGCAGGCGATTGACCGCTCGCATCGCATCGGGCAGACCCGGACCGTGAACGCCTACCGGCTCATCACTCCGGGCACGGTCGAGGAGAAGATCTGGGAGTTGCAGCAGAAGAAGTCCCAGACCATATCCGATGTCCTCGGCGAGGAGGGCTTCGCGAGCAACCTCACCCGCGACGATCTCGAATACCTGTTCAGTGAGGACTGACCCCGGCGGTTGGCCAGGGGGGAAGGTGTGTGCGCCATGTGGCGCGGAGCACTCCGGGCGCGCAAGTTGTCGTGTCCGGATGCACCGGGAGCTGGATTGAGCGTGAACCTGAGTCGGCAAACCGCGTGGATGACGACCGGAGCGGCCGCGCTTCTGGCCTGCCTGTCGCCGGTGTCGGTCCCGATGGCTGCCGCGGAGTGGCAGCCCGGGGCTGGCGGGCGTCTGCGACCGCTCGCCGTGCCTCCGTCGGGCCGTCCGGGATTCACCGACATGCAGCCCGGGATCACGGGCGTCCAGTTTACCAACCATCTCGCAACGGCCCGGTCCCTGACCAATCACATCCTGCTGAACGGCTCCGGCGTGGCGCTTGGGGATGTGGATGGCGACGGCTGGTGCGACGTCTTCCTCGGAGGACTCGGCGGCCGGAGTGCGCTGTACCGCAATCGAGGGGCGTGGCAGTTTGAAGACATCACCGCGGACGCATTACCGGAGTCCGCCGCGGCTCCGGGGCATGCCCTGGCGGCGCTCGATGTCAGCGGGGTCGTGCTGGCTGACCTGGATGGCGACGGCAGGCCGGAGTTGCTGATCAATACCGTGGGGCAGGGAACGCGCCTTTGGAGGAACGACGGACGGGGCCGTTTCCGGGATGACACGGCGTCGTCGGGGCTCGAGGCGCCATCGGGCCCCACCTCATTCGCCCTTGCGGATGTGGATGGAGACGGGGACCTGGACCTGTACATCGTGCATTACCGCACCTCGACGGTGCGGGACGCCTTTCAGCAGCAGTTTCGAATTCAGGTGGTGGAGGGCAGGCCCACGGTGGTTGCCGTCAACGGGCGGCCGACCACTGAACCGGATCTGATGGGCCGGTTCTCCGTGGATGACTCGGGACGCGTGACCGAACATGGCGAGGCGGACCGCCTGATGCTGAATGACGGCCGCGGGCGCTTTTCCCAGGTGCCGTTCACCGGCGGGGCCTTCCTGGATGAGCGGGGGCGTCCGCTGCTTGCGCCGCCGTTTGACTGGGGCCTGGCGGCGATGTTTCGGGATCTCAATGGCGATGGAGCGCCCGACCTGTATGTCTGCAACGATCTCGGATCCCCGGACCGCATCTGGATCAATGACGGCTCCGGCCGGTTTCGGGCCATTCCGCGCCTGGCCCTGCGCAAGACGAGCTGGTTTTCCATGGGGGTGGACTTTGGGGATCTGGACCGGGACGGTCATGACGACTTCCTGGTGACGGACATGTTGAGCCGCGACTGGGTTCGCCGGCAGGTGACGGTGCCGGCGATGTCCGCGGAGCCGGAGTTGTTTACCGGGGCGGAGGCACGCCCGCAGGTCGCCCGCAACACGCTGTTTGCGGGGCGCGGTGACGGGACCTTTGCCGAGATTGCATGGTGGGCCGCGATGGCGGCCTCGGACTGGTCGTGGTCTCCGGTTTTCCTCGATGTGGATCTCGACGGGTATGAGGACGTGTTGATCGGCACGGGGTTTGAGCGGGATGTGCAGGATGCGGATGTGGCCCAGGCGATCGAGCAGATCCGTCAGCGGGACCGGCTTTCGGATGCGGCGGCCCTGCAACTGCGTCTGCGGTTCCCGCCGTTGTCCCAGCCGAATCTTGCTTTCCGGAACCTGGGGCATTTCGCCTTCGAGGAGACGGGGGCCGCGTGGGGCTTCGGGCACACGGGAATCTCCCAGGGAATGGCGCTCGCGGATCTCGATGGGGACGGCGACCTGGACGTGGTGGTGAACGATCTCAACGGCCGGGCGCGCCTGTTGCGCAATGAGTCCGTGGCGCCGCGTCTGGCGGTCCGTCTGCGGGGAGGGGATGCCAACCGGGCGGGCATCGGTGCGCGCATCGAGGTGCTGGGGGGAGCGGTGCCGCAGCAGCAGCAGGAGATGACTGCCGGAGGGCGGTACCTGTCCGGGGACGATGCCGTGCGGGTATTTGCTGCGGGGCCGGCAACCCACCAACTCCTGGTGCGCGTGCGGTGGCCGGACGGGCGGGAGACGACGTGGGAGGACGTACCGGCGAATTCGGAGATTGAAGTGCATCCGAAAGGGGCGCAGGTGCCGAAGCGGGAACCCGTCCCGGGAGTGCCCCTGTTTGCCGATGTTAGCGATCGGCTGGAGCACCGGCATGTGGAGGCGCCGTTCGACGGGCAGGCCCGGCAACCGTTGCTTCGACGCAGTCTCGACCGCCTCGGTCCCGCGGTGGCCTGGGGGGACCTGAACGGGGATGGCCATGACGACCTGGTGATCGGCAGCGGGCGTGGTGGCCGGCTGGGGGCCTACCTGAACGATGGGAGGGGAGGGTTCTCGCCCGCGGCCTTTCCCGTTTTGGACCGCCCGACGCCCTTGGACCACGCGGGCATCCTGATCCAGCCGCGGGTGACCGGTGCGGCGGATGTGCTGGCCGCGCTCAGCCGCTACGAGGGGGGCACCGGCGGATTGCGGATCCTCGACCTGAAGGCCGGGGTCATGCGATTGGGAGGCACGGTGCTGCCGGGGGCCATCGGCCCCATGGCGCTTGCCGATGTCAACGGGGACGGTTGGCTGGACCTTTTCGTGGGCGGACGTGTGGTGCCCGGGCGCTATCCGCAATCCACGGCGTCCGTCCTGTTGCTGGGGCGCGAGGGTGGTTTCGACCTGGATGAGGAAGCGTCTGCCCGATGGGAACACCTCGGTCTGGTCACGTCGGCGATGTTCGCCGACCTGGACGGTGATGGAGATCCGGACCTGGTGGTGGCCTGTGACTGGGGGCCGTTGCGCGTGTTCTGGAACGAGGGGGGAACCCTCACGGAGCGGGATGTCGGGGTTCGGTGGCTGGGAGATCTCCGCGCGCCGGAACGGCTTCGGGATCTGACCGGGTGGTGGCAGGGGGTTGCTGCCGTGGACCTCGACGAGGATGGGCGGCTGGACATGGTGGCGGCCAACCGGGGGCGCAACACCCGGTATCGGGAGGCGGGAGCTTTTGGAGTCCGAGCGTATCACGGGGACTTCGACACCAATGGGACCCATGAGGTGATTGAAGCCCGGCCCGACGGGTCAAATGGCCGCGAGGTTGCGTGGGTTTCACGGGACCGACTCGGGGCGGCGTGGCCGGAAATCGGAGAGCAGTTCCCGACCCGCAGGGCCCTTGCGGCGGCATCCATGTCTGAAATTCTGGGGGCCAGCGGGTCCGGGGCCCACCTGGTTACGGCTGCCGTTTCCGATTCGATTGTGCTGTTGAACCGCGGGGATCACTTCGAGGCGTGTCCGCTACCGTCGCCGGCCCAGTTCGCCCCGGCGTTTGCCGTGGTGGCGGCCGACTTCGACGGCGACGGTCATGAGGATGTGTTTCTCGGGCAGAATGCCGCCGAGGACGGTCTCGAGGACGAACGGGACAATGCGGGCCTCGGGTTGCTGTTGCGTGGCGATGGCACGGGGACCCTGGTGGCAATGACGCCAATCGCGTCCGGTCTGCGAATTCACGGGGAACAGCGCGGGGCAGCAGCCAGCGATTTTGACGGCGATGGCCGGGTGGACCTGGTGGTGACGCAGAACGGGGACGCCACACGGCTCTTCCGCAACGAGCGCGCGGTCCCCGGCCTGCGCATTCGTTTTGCCGGTCCGGTCGGGAATCCGACCGGGGTCGGCGTGCAGGTCCGCGGGAGGGTGCGGGGGCGTCCGGCAGGTCCCATTCGCGAGGTTCAGGCCGGCTCGGGCTATTGGTCCCAGAACAGCGCCGTGATGATGTTGGGAGGGGGCACGGAGCCCGGCGAAGTCTGGGTTCGCTGGCCAGATGCTAAGGAGTCGGTGCACGCCGTGCCCGGCGGCGCGCGCGAGGTGGAGATTTCGACCTCCGGCATCCGCGTGATCCGATGACCGGGTCCCCGTCGGATGTGGCAACTACCCCAAATGGGTGATCTTCTGCCCGTTTTCGCCACGGAACTCTCGACAGCGCGGGAAAAATTTCGTGAAATTCCCCATCTGGCTTGCCTTCGCGCCTGGTCACTTGTTTCCGAATGCACCCGTCGAGGGGAATTCCAAACAAGCCATGTTCCGGGTGTGGTGGCCGTCCGGGTGCCTGACGGGCACAGTCCTCGTCTGCAAATTCCAGTCATTATGAAATTCCACGCACCAACCTTAATCTCCGCTGCGGCCCTGGCTGCGGCGGCTCAAATGGTCTCCGCACAGGAGATCACGCCGAAATGGTACCAACACATCAACGGCAGCTTCGGGGTCGCTGAAGCGGACCTGCTGCCGATCCTGAAGAAGCAGACCGGTCTCGGCCCGGAATCGGACACCACCGACGGGACGTCCCTGCTGGACAGCTACGGAACCCTCATCCGTTATGACAGCGCCCGTCTCCTACTGGGAATTCGTGAGAACGGGATCAATGAAACGGATCCCAGCATCTCCCCTGCGGATGCTGCACTGGCGGAGGCCTATCCCGATCGGTCGCTGATCTGGATTGATGCGGAAAGCGGCAAGCCGCTCGGCATTGCCTGGAGGGAATCGCTCACCGCTGCGGCGGACATCGGTATTGACGTCACTTCTCCGGACCACGGTGCGATGAGCAATGCCATCAACCAATTCTGGCGTGTCGCGCTTGATGAGGGTCCCGAGGGCCAGCGCGCCCTGTACAGCACTTTCAAGCACATCATCCTGCGCTATGCACCCAGGGATGGCGGCGGCTGGGAGACCACGCCGACGGTGGCCTACGAGGAGCAGGTTTCCGGCGTGGGCGATGAGTTGACTGTGGGCGACGGTGCCAACGCATTTCGCTTCCGCGAAATCCATGTCAAAGGCTCCGGCGCGAACACGGTGATTCTCGCTGGTGGCGGCACCTGGCGGGCGGGACAGCATCCGCAGGTTTTCAAGACCACCGACGGGCTGAACTTTTCCCCGGTGGGCCGTGTGGATAATCGTGATAACGGTGCGCGTCGCAATGACTACGCCCTGGGCGGTTTGACGTCCTTCCCCATTGATCTGCCGAGCAACTACGGCGGCAGTTCAAGCCAGGGGATTTCCGTCGTCTACGCGGGTCACTATCCGGGAACCGGATGGGAGGCGCGTCCGAACCGCTACACGTCCAATCCGTTGAACCCGTCGCCAAGCCCGGCCTACAACAATCAGCCCAACGTCGCGATATACCTTCGCAACGAGTCGGCGTTTGGTGGCCTGCCGGCGTTCAGTTGGGAGGCGGCCGGCAAGGACGGTCGGCCAATCAATCATGAAGTGGACGGGGTGGAGCGGTATGACGGCAACTGGAACATGGCGCTCGCGGCCGATGCCGCCCTCGACTATATCGTCGCCTTCTCAAGCCCGAGCTGGAACAACCAGTTCGGTGAGATCAAGAAGCCGGGCTGGATCGGTATTCACCGGCATGATGGGTCCATCGCCAGTGGCAACAGCTCCTTCAAGCTGGACTTCACCGAGGTGGATGAAGAACCGAACACCGCGTCGTACTTGTACGATGGGTGGGTGGATGTCTATCCGGATGCCACCGCTCCGGCAAATCTCGACAAATCCGAGGTGCTCGTAGCCTTCGGCACCGCCGGGTTCGGCGTGTTCACCGTCGAGAATGTGGCGGCATCGCTGGTCTCCAGCCCGGGCAATCAGACTGTGGCGGCCGGAACCGATGTGACGCTGGCGGCGAACGTCACCGGCAGCCCGAACCACTTCCAGTGGTACAAGGACGGCGAGCCGATCCAAGCCGCTCCCCAGTATCAGGGGACAACCCGCAAGGTCGCCCTGACGATTCTGGGCGCGACCGCCAAGGATGCCGGAGTGTACCAGTTGCGTTGGACGAATCCGATCTCGGGCGCGGGTCAAACCACGGAAGCGACGCTCGGCGTCACCGGACAGGCACTGCGCCTAACGGCAGTGCAGATCCAGCCGGAAGTTCTGCCCATCGTCATTCCCGAAGGATCCGTTACCGCCACCGGTGCTGATGCCTTCACCATTGAGGGTCCGGGCCTTGTGGCGTTCCCTTCGGCAAGCAATCCCGTCCAGCCAGGCGACATCCAGGAGTTCGCCTACGAGTCCATCACCGGCGACTTCGACAAGATCGTGAAGATCACGAGCATCACCAGTGGACCGGTCACCGACCCTGTGGATGCCCTCGCCAGCGGCGGTCTGCAGGCCCGGGCCACCCTCGACCCGCTGAGTCCGTCCTTCCTGATCAATGCATCGAACCCCGCAGGTGAGGTTCCTGCCGGTGGCAATCAGGTGACGGTTCGGGGCCGAGCCATCGAGGGGCAAAACTACACGGCTTATGGCCGGAGCTATCCGGGAGTTGACGAGACGCTCCCGAATCAGTGGCTGCGCCTGCGTCGCGTGGGCGACTGGTTTGCGGCTTACGTCGGCACCGACGGCGTCAACTGGGCCCTTGTGGGCCAGCGTTACCAGCAATGGCCGGCGACACTCCTGGTCGGCGCCTATGCGTTCTCGGCGAGCTACGTGGACGATCCTGATTTCGGACCGTCCGGTGGTGAGAATCTCGCCTCGGTTCAATTCTCAAACTACGGCGATGCCGTGGTGACCGACGTCACCCCGCCGCGCCTCGTTTCCGCGGGCACCGGCGACAAGAAGCTCGTCGGCGTGAAGTTCTCCGAGCCGGTGAAGGCGGCCTCCGCGGTGCTTCCCATCAACTACAAGCTCAGCCAGGGCACGATCACCGCGGTCCGCATGGGCATCGGCGGCGACTCGGTGTATCTGACGGTGGATGGCCTGACGGCCGATTCGTTCACGGTGACGGTGCTTGGAGGCGTCACGGACACGGCGGGCAATCCGATTGCTGCCAATTCCGAGGTGACGGCCAGGGCGTCGAACTGGGCGTCTGCGGATATCGGCCTCATCCAGGACCCCGAGAACCGTCCGACCCCGGGGGATGACCCGTACCGGGTCGGGCAGGCAGTTGCGGTGTCGTCGGGTGACACCGAGACGGAGATCGAAATTGTGGGCGGCGGATCGAATGCCTGGAATCCTGGCGACTACGTTCACTACGTCAGCAACGCCACGCCGCTGGTGGGTGACTTTGACGTCATGGTCGAGGTCAGCCGCAATGATCGCCCTGCAAACACCGCGGCCTGGGCCAACTCGGGCCTGATGCTCCGTGAGTCGGTGTATCTGCCCGGGCAGGAGTTCACTCCCGGCGGCACCCTGGTCCCAATGGTCGCCAACACGACCTACATCGAGAACGCCGCTCCCAACCGCGCGGGCATCCCCCTCTGGCGTGAGGAGGAAGGTGGCGGTTACGGCAACGGCAATGCCGGGTTCGGCTGGACCACGCCGATCAATGGCATCAAGGGATACTATCTGGAACAGCGGGCGGTGGATGCTGCCGGCACACCGGATCCGGAAAGCTCCCCCATGTCGTCTCGCTGGCTGCGGGTGACCCGAAGCAGCGCGGGCTTCATGTTCTACGTATCCTACGACGGCACGGTGTGGGAAGCGTTGGATCCTGAGCCGGCAGATCTGCCGCTGGGCAACCAGTTGCTGTTCGGATTCTCGTCCATGAATGACACCGGCTCCGCGGCGCCTCCGGGCAATGCCTACGCCGGCAACGGGATGGAGGGCACGGACCTCGAGGGCAACCAGAACGCGTCCAACTACTCCGTCCAGCGGATCCGCATCGGCACCAACGTGGCGCCGCGGTCGGATGCCGTCGTCCCGACGATCACGCTCATCACCTCCGAGACCGGGGTTCAGATCCTGTACACGGGCACTCTGGAGGCGGCCGAGACGCTTGGAGGCGCCTTCACGGCGGTACCGGGTGCTTCCAGCCCGTACACGGTGCCTCCTGGCACATCGCAGATCTTCTATCGCGCCTCGAACTGAGCGCCTGAGGATTCTCACAGGGCCGGGCGGCAGCGCCCGGCCCTCTTTTTATTGGCACCCCCGGTTTCCCGTCGGGCGGATGGGAACCCACAGTGGGGACCCGGGGATTGAGGCTCCCCATAAACCGTGCCGGAATCTTCCAGTCGGGCCGGTTGGGACTCCACGCGCTGACGTATAGGGAGGACCTTCGCCCCACCGGAAATGGGCCTGGTGGGTTACGAGAAGACACCAAGGACATGTCCCTTTGTCGCCTCGGTCACCATGTCCAAGTGCATCCTCTCAACCCACCAGTCCTTCTTTCTGGCTGGTTGGAATCCTCCGTGAACGCAGAGGCATCGACCCGTATCGGCAGCCCCCGTTCATTGAATCTCCATGCGGCGCTTGCTATGAATCCTGCCGGCGCCGGGAGCGATCCCTGGGTCCATCATCTACCACGCTTGTCCACTTCATCTGGTGTCCATCATTTCCTGCCAGGCAGACCGGCCTCCGATTCGGAGGAGTCGTTGGTTCGGGAATGCGGAAATGACGATCAGGCTGTGGCTGCTGTGCACAGGGGCGGCCTGGCTTGCGACGAAACTCTTGGCCGCGGATATGGGATCGGCGGCAGCGCATCCCGCCACGAAGCACGGTGCCGGATTCGCGGTCCTGCCACCTGAAGCCACCGGAATCCGCTTTGTGAACCGGCTGACCCCGATGCAGATCGCGACCAACCGGTTGCTGGAGGACGGCGCCGGGGTGGCCCTGGGCGACGTGGACGGCGACGGATGGTGCGACGTGTATCTGTGCGGGCTCGGTTCGGACAACGTCCTGTACCGCAATCGCGGCGGCTGGCGGTTCGAGGACATCACGGCGGCTGCCGGTGTGGGTTGCCCGGGCCAGTTTTCGACGGGAGCTGTGTTGGTGGATGTGGACGGTGATGGCGACCTTGATCTGCTGGTGAATTCCCTGGGGGGCGGCACCCGGCTGTGGATGAACGACGGGCGGGGGCGGTTCACCGAGTCGCGGAATTCAGGACTTCAGACACGCGGTGGCAGCCATTCACTGGCGCTGGCCGACGTGGACGGCGATGGAGACCTGGACCTGTACGTCACAAACTATCGGGCCGACACCGCCAAGGACTCGCCGGTCCGGGTGCGGATTCGTCAGGGCACGAGTGGCTGGGAGGTGCCGCCGGAGCATCGGGAACAGTTTCGGGTGGAGCGAAGCGCCTCCGGCGGCATGGCACTTTTGGAGATGGGGGAGGCGGATGTGCTCTACCTCAACGACGGGCGTGGGCGTTTCACCGCAGTTTCCTGGACGGACGGGCTGTTTTTGGATGAAGAAGGTCATCCGCTCGTCGAGATCCCAAAGGACTGGGGATTGTCGGCACAATTTCGGGACCTGAACGGCGACGGTCTGCCGGACCTGTACGTCTGCAACGACTACTTCACGCCGGATCGCATCTGGATCAACCAGGGCGGCGGCGTATTTCGGGCGCTGCCCCTGCGGTCGTTACGCAAGACGAGCTGGGCCTCCATGGCGGTGGATGTCGCGGACGTCAACCGGGATGGCGTGGACGATATTTTTGTCGCCGAAATGCGAAGCCGCATTCCGTTGAGGCGTCAGGTGCAGCACAGCCTGCTGGAGATTGATCCGCTCCCGTCATGGGGCTGGGGATGGACCCCGGGGATGCCCGAAGTGCGGGTTCAGGTGATGCGGAACACGCTCGCCCTGGGGCGGGGGGATGGAACCTACGCGGAGGCTGCGTTTCTGGCGGGCGTGAGTGCCTCGGAATGGAGCTGGGGGTGTCTGTTTCTCGATGTGGATCTCGATGGCTATGAGGATTTGCTGATCGCAAACGGGCATTCCAGGGATCTGGCGAACTCCGACTCCCTGGCGGCGCTGGACCGGCGTCCGCCGGCCCGTGATGCCCTTGATCGGCTGGAGTCCCTCACCCTGTTTCCCGCGCTGGCGACGGCGAACGTGGCGTATCGGAATGTGGGTGGGGAGGGGTTTGAGGAGGTTGGGGGGA